>DQAA01000052.1 GCA_003523465.1 Pseudomonas sp. | reverse complement strand
GGGCGCCGAAGGCAAGGGCATGCGCCGCCTGACTCGCGAGCACTGCGACTTCCTGGTGAAGTTGCCAATGGCGGGGAGTGTCAGCAGCCTGAACGTCTCGGTGGCTACCGGGGTTTGCCTGTTCGAGGTCGTGCGGCAGCGTTCCGTCAGCAAGTAACTGGTTGAGCCCAATCGCTGGCAAGCCAGCTTCCACAAGGATCGGTGTACATCGTCCCTGTGGGAGTTGGCTTGCCAGCGATGCTTTTAGGGGCATTGCTCAATATTTCACCAATCACCTTGCTTGTCCCAGTGCGCTTCTCTACAATTGCGCGCCTTGTCTCAGGCATACGTGCCTGGTTCAGGACAAGACATACAGTGTCATTCACTCCTTGTCTGACCGCGTTGGCGGCAGACTACAACCCGTAAGGAGCATTCATGCGTCATTACGAAATCATCTTCCTGGTCCACCCGGATCAGAGCGAGCAAGTCGGCGGCATGGTTGAGCGTTACACCAAGCTGATCGAAGAAGACGGCGGCAAGATCCACCGTCTGGAAGACTGGGGCCGTCGTCAACTGGCCTACGCAATCAACAATGTTCACAAGGCTCACTACGTGATGCTGAACGTTGAGTGCACCGGCAAGGCCCTGGCCGAGCTGGAAGACAACTTCCGCTACAACGATGCCGTGATCCGTAACCTTGTCATCCGTCGCGACGAAGCCGTTACCGGTCAGTCCGAGATGCTGAAGGCTGAAGAAAACCGCAGCGAGCGCCGTGAGCGTCGTGACCGTCCTGAGCATGCTGACAGCGCCGAAGGCGACGACAGCAATGACAGCGACAACAGCGATAACGCTGACGAGTAATCCACGGATCTTTTGAGGAGCCTATTACATGGCACGTTTCTTCCGTCGTCGTAAATTCTGCCGCTTCACTGCTGAAGACGTGAAAGAGATCGATTACAAAGATCTCAACACCCTGAAAGCTTACGTATCTGAAACCGGCAAGATCGTTCCAAGCCGTATCACTGGTACCAAAGCTCGTTATCAGCGTCAGCTGGCTACCGCTATCAAGCGCGCCCGCTTCCTGGCCCTGCTGCCCTACACCGACAGCCACGGCCGCTGAGACCGGGTCGTCGACAAGTAGCAAAGGATAAAGTGCATGCGGGCCCTGGCTGATTTCATCATGCGCGGTCGCGTGCAGGCCACTCTGGTAGTGGTCATCAGCGCGGTACTGCCGCTGCTGTTCTGGTTGAGTGCCGCTGCTGGCAGCCTTGTGCTGCTGCGGCGCGGATTCAAGGATGCTTCGATGGTCATCGCCGCCGGCTTGCTGGTCGGGGTGACCAAATGGTTCATGGGCGACCCGATCACCTTGATGGTGTTCGTCGGTGCCCTGGCCCTGGCTGCGCTGCTGCGCGCCGAGCATTCCTGGAGCCGTGTACTGGTGGCCAGCGCCGTATTGGCCGTGGTGTTCAACTACGTGCTCGATGCGCAGTTGGCACCGGTCTTCGACGAGCTGGCCAAGGCGTTTGCCCAGGCCATGCCGCAGATCGAAGGGCAATCGGTGCTCTCTGGCGAGTTGATCCGCTTCGTGCTGGTCGCCTCGACGGCAGTGACGGTGCAACTGCTTTGCGTTCTGGCCTTGGTGCTGGGGCGCTACTGGCAGGCAGCGTTGTACAACCCCGGCGGTTTCGGTCGCGAGTTTCGCGCCCTGAGATTGCCGAAGCAGACCATGGCGGTCCTGGTTGCAGTGATGGTGGGAGCCTCGTTCATCGGGCCTCAATTCATCATCCTGGCATCCGCATCGAGCCTGGTACTGGTACTGGCCGGCATCGCATTGGTGCATGGGCTGGTGGGGCAAAAGCGCCTGGCCGGCTTCTGGCTGGTGGGCATGTACGTGACGCTGCCGCTGCTGATGCAGCTGATTTATCCGTTGTTCGTGGTTTTGGCCATTGTCGACAGCCTGATTGATTTTCGCGGACGCGGGGCGTCCTCAAACGACGCCGATAACGGCTCCGCGAACGGTGAAGGTTAAAAGTTAAGAGGTTTTACCAAATGGAACTGATCCTGCTGGAAAAAGTCGCCAACCTGGGCAACCTGGGCGACAAAGTTAAAGTCAAGTCGGGTTACGGTCGTAACTTCCTGCTGCCATTCGGCAAGGCCACTGTTGCCAACGCCGCCAACCTGGCTGCGTTCGAAGAGCGCCGTGCAGAGCTGGAAAAAGCAGCTGCCGACAAGAAAACTTCGGCTGAAAGCCGTGCTGCACAACTGGCTGAACTGGAAGTCACCATCACCGCTACCGCGGGCGATGAAGGCAAACTGTTCGGTTCGATCGGCACCCACGACATCGCTGACGCACTGACCGCCTCCGGCGTTGAAGTTGCCAAAGCTGAAGTTCGTCTGCCGAACGGCACCATCCGTCAGGTTGGCGAATACGACGTAGCCGTGCACCTGCACAGCGATGTCGAAGCCACCGTACGTGTGGTCGTCGTAGCAGCCTAAGCTGTCGCGATCGGCTGGTTCCTTCGGGAGCCGCCGGTTAACATCGGGCACGACCCTGCATTGCAGGTCGTGCCCTTTGTCTTTTTCACCCCCCAGATTTCCAGGTGGCCATGAACGAGATAACCGCCCCAGAGCAATATGATCTGCAAACCGCCGCGCTGAAGGTGCCGCCGCATTCCATCGAGGCCGAACAGGCCGTGCTCGGTGGCTTGATGCTGGACAACAACGCCTGGGAGCGCGTGCTCGATCAAGTCTCCGATGGCGACTTCTACCGGCATGACCACCGCCTGATCTTCCGCGCCATCCACAAGCTGGTGGACCAGAACGTCCCGTTCGACGTGGTCACCCTGCACGAGCAACTGGACAAGGAAGGCCTGAGTTCGCAGGTCGGCGGCCTTGGCTACCTCGGCGAGCTGGCGAAGAACACCCCGTCGGTGGCCAACATCAAGGCCTATGCGCAGATCATTCGCGAGCGCTCGACCCTGCGCCAGCTGATCAGCATCAGCAACGACATCGCCGACAGCGCGTTCAACCCGCAAGGCCGCAACGCCGAAGAGATCCTCGACGAAGCCGAACGGCAGATCTTCCAGATCGCCGAAGCCCGTCCCAAGACCGGCGGCCCGGTAGGCGTCAACGACCTGCTGACCAAGGCCATCGACCGCATCGACACGCTGTTCAACTCCGACAGCGCGATCACCGGCCTGTCCACCGGCTACACCGACCTCGACGAGAAGACCAGCGGCCTGCAGCCAGCGGACCTGATCATCGTCGCCGGCCGTCCGTCGATGGGTAAGACCACCTTCGCCATGAACCTGGTGGAAAACGCCGTGTTGCGCAGCGACAAGGCGGTGCTGGTGTACTCCCTCGAGATGCCAGGCGAATCGCTGATCATGCGTATGCTGTCGTCCCTCGGCCGCATCGACCAGACCAAGGTGCGTTCCGGCCAGCTGGACGACGATGACTGGCCGCGCCTGACCTCGGCAGTCAACCTGCTCAACGACCGCAAGCTGTTCATCGACGATACCGCCGGCATCAGCCCGTCGGAAATGCGTGCACGGACCCGCCGTCTGGTCCGCGAGCACGGCGATATCGCCATGATCATGATCGACTACCTGCAGTTGATGCAGATCCCCGGCTCCAGCGGCGACAACCGGACCAACGAGATTTCCGAGATCTCCCGTTCCCTCAAGGCCCTGGCCAAGGAATTCAACTGCCCGGTCATCGCCCTGTCGCAGCTCAACCGCTCCCTGGAGCAACGGCCCAACAAGCGCCCGGTCAACTCCGACTTGCGGGAATCCGGAGCGATCGAGCAGGACGCCGACGTGATCATGTTCGTCTACCGTGACGAGGTGTATCACCCCGAGACCGAGCACAAGGGCATCGCCGAAATCATCATCGGCAAGCAGCGGAACGGCCCGATCGGCTTTATCCGCCTGGCGTTCATCGGCAAGTACACCCGCTTCGAGAACCTCGCCCCGGGCAGCTACAACTTCGACGACGACGAGTAAGAACGTCGCTTCACCAATTCCGACCTTCAGCGTCGGAATTGGTCATTTTTTGTGCTATTCTCCGCGCCCGTGATTTTCCCGCCTCCCAAAAAAACCGGTCACTGACATGCAAGCAGCCAAACCACTCTTCGACTATCCCAAGTACTGGGCCGAATGCTTCGGACCAGCGCCATTCCTGCCGATGAGCAGGGAGGAGATGGATCAGCTCGGCTGGGATTCCTGCGACATCATCATCGTGACCGGCGACGCCTACGTCGACCATCCGTCGTTCGGCATGGCGATCATCGGCCGCCTGCTGGAGGCCCAGGGCTTCCGCGTCGGGATCATCGCCCAGCCCAACTGGCAGTCCAAAGACGACTTCATGAAGCTCGGCGAGCCCAACCTGTTCTTCGGCGTCGCCGCCGGCAACATGGACTCGATGATCAACCGCTACACCGCCGACAAGAAGATCCGTTCCGACGACGCCTACACCCCGGGCGGCCTGGCCGGCAAGCGTCCTGACCGCGCCAGCCTGGTCTACAGCCAGCGCTGCAAGGAAGCCTACAAGCACGTGCCGATCGTCCTTGGCGGCATCGAGGCCTCGCTGCGCCGCATCGCGCACTACGACTACTGGCAGGACAAGGTCCGCCACTCGATCCTCATCGACGCCTGCGCCGACATCCTCCTGTACGGCAACGCCGAGCGCGCCGTGGTCGATATCGCCCAGCGCCTGTCGGCCGGCGAGCGCATCGAGCAGATCACCGACATCCGCGGCACCGCCTTCATTCGCCGTGACACCCCGCAGGGCTGGTACGAGATCGATTCGACCCGTATCGATCGGCCGGGCAAGGTCGACAAGATCATCAACCCCTACGTCAACACCCAGGACACCCAGGCCTGCGCCATCGAGCAGGAGAAGGGCAACGTAGAGGATCCGAACGAGCCGAAGGTCGTGCAACTGCTCGACAGCCCGCGGATGACCCGGGACAAGAGCGTGATCCGCCTGCCGTCCTTCGAGAAGGTGCGCAACGACGCGGTGCTCTACGCCCACGCCAACCGCGTGCTGCACCTGGAAACCAACCCCGGCAACGCCCGGGCCATGGTGCAGAAGCACGGTGAAGTGGACGTCTGGTTCAACCCGCCGCCCATTCCGATGACCACCGAGGAAATGGACTACGTGTTCGGCATGCCCTACGCGCGGATCCCGCATCCGGTCTACGGCAAGGAACGCATCCCCGCGTACGAAATGATCCGTTTCTCGGTGAACATCATGCGCGGCTGCTTCGGTGGCTGTACGTTCTGCTCCATCACCGAGCACGAAGGACGGATCATCCAGAACCGTTCCCACGAGTCGATCATTCGCGAGATCGAAGAGATTCGCGACAAGGTCCCCGGCTTTACCGGCGTCATCTCCGACCTCGGCGGCCCGACCGCGAACATGTACCGGATCGCCTGCAAGAGCACCGAGATCGAGACTCACTGCCGCAAGCCGTCCTGCGTGTTCCCGGGTATCTGCCCGAACCTGAACACCGACCATTCGTCGCTGATCAAGCTGTACCGCAGCGCCCGTGCCTTGCCTGGGGTGAAGAAGATCCTCATCGCCTCCGGCCTGCGCTACGACCTCGCCGTCGAGTCGCCGGAATACGTTCGCGAGCTGGTCACCCACCACGTTGGCGGCTACCTCAAGATCGCTCCCGAGCACACCGAGGAAGGCCCGCTGAACCAGATGATGAAACCTGGTATCGGCAGCTATGACCGCTTCAAGCGCATGTTCGAGAAGTACTCGAAGGAGGCGGGCAAGGAGCAGTACCTGATCCCGTACTTCATCGCCGCGCACCCGGGCACCACCGACGAAGACATGATGAACCTGGCCCTGTGGCTCAAGGGCAACGGCTTCCGCGCCGACCAGGTGCAGGCGTTCTACCCGTCGCCGATGGCCTCGGCCACGGCCATGTACCACTCGGGCAAGAACCCGCTGCGCAAGGTCACCTACAAGAGCGAAGGCGTGACCATCGTCAAGAGCGAAGAGCAGCGCCGCCTGCACAAGGCCTTCCTGCGCTATCACGATCCGAAGGGCTGGCCGATGCTGCGCGAAGCTCTGGAGCGCATGGGCCGTGCCGACCTGATCGGTTCGGGCAAGCACCAGTTGATCCCGGCGCACCAGCCGGCGACCGACAGCTACCAGAGCGCCCGACGCAAGAACTCCACGCCNNACAAGGTCGGCAAGGAACAGAAGATCCTCACCCAGCACACCGGCCTGCCGCCGCGTGCCAGCGATGGCGCCAAGCCGTGGGACAAGCGCGAAGAGGCCAAGGCCGCCGCGTTCGCCCGCAACCAGGAAGCGGCCAAGGCGCGCAAGGACGCAGCCAAGGGCGGCAAGGGCAAAGGCAAGACCAAG
>DQAA01000235.1 GCA_003523465.1 Pseudomonas sp. | reverse complement strand
CTAGAAAACCAGGGGCGATTCACACATCCCAAAGCGTATCGTAATGCTGCCCGACAATCTGACGAATTTCATTCAAGTCATGCCCCTTGTTGTACTCAGCCTCTAACCGTTCGCGAAACTCAGCAGAAGACATTTTAAGTTCGGCAGCACCATGAGCCATCGTAAGGATTCTGTGCAAGCTTTCTGTCAATATTGGCTTGAAATAAACTGAGAATAGCGCGAACGTCCCGCCCAGCTCAACAATCAAGCCTCTAAAGTCAGAGTACAGCTTTGCAGCCTTGTCTTCGTGCTCACGGTACATATCCCAACTCACTTTCTCTAGCTCCTCATTTTTTTTACCGTGAGCCATCTGTGCAATTGCAGAATTCATCTCAGCAATGGATATTTGTAGCTGATAATTACTTACGATATCAGTGATCTTAGCCACATCCACCACAGCCTTCTTGAAAGTCTCCACCTTTAACCTTTCAACCTCCTGCATTTGCAGAAACCGCTGTTGCGTCTGCCAAATACCAGACTTATAGTGCTCAAGCTGCTTGGCGTACTCAGCCTTAACCTGTTCAATTTTATTTGTAATATCAGCTACATCTTCTTTCGTCGCTAGATTCTTACCCTTCTCCTTCATATAGCCGGGAAGATAAAATCTAACCAGCCAGCCCACGATAACAATCGACGCGAACAAGCCCGCTTCTGCCGCCAATGAGATATCCATGCCTCCCCCAACTATTTAGTAAACATCAGCAGTATTGTAGTCGCAGATTCTGATAATCCTCGGCACTCCACTCCGATTCCCCCACCACATCTTCGAAAGGCTCCCAGTATGGATAGTCCTCATCCTGCCCTTTCAGGACCAACTGCACCTTTTCATCCACGAAAAGCTTATATCGGTTAGATTTCCGATCAACACCGCCATATTGATAGGTAGCGCCCGAGTCTGACACAAGACGGCCATCAGAATGGATAGTTATGCTGTAACTAACGCTACGTAGCATCGCTGCAAGCCGCTGAGGGTCATCCCTTTCTAGCGCCCAAGCCTGACCTTGCTTTTCCCAGTAGCGGCCAGCCACAGGCACTACAGTGGCTTTGAGCACAACTAGCTCTCTTTCTGTAGCCTCACGCTCTTCTTGAAGTTTCTGCAATGGCCCCAGCACCTCTGGAACTGCCCCTAGAGTACCGATGGCTGCTGCGTACTGCTGCATTTTCCTCGACACTTCCAACAGTTTGGCCTCAGCAGCAATTATCGCCTTGTCATTAACCCCAGTGCGATCACGTTCAACCACTCTCAACGCAGCAGGTACAGACGTAGATCGATATACAGCGTCAATGATTTCCTTGGGTATCACTTTCTTGTTGTCACAGCCCTTCAGCTCCTGACGCTTCCTGCACCTCATACTCACCTGCACACCCCTGATGGTGCGCATAATGAAGTTATGGCCACAGCTCCCACACTTCACTAGCCCTACTAAAAAATGCGTAGCAGTCTTCGCCCTTGGAGCTGTCTTGCGTCTCGCGCCCTCGATCTGTGCAAGGTGGTAAAGCGATAGGTCTACAATCGGCTCATACACTTGGGAGCCATTCCAACGCCCTATAACAGCCTCATTGCGTAGCCAACCCTCAACACCGGGTCCAGACGTTCTAGCCAGTGCAGGGACTCCAGATTCACGCATACGCTTTGCAATGACAGCCTTGCCAAGCCCTGACGTGTAAAGCTCAAACGCCATCTTGATCTGCTTAGCCACGGGCTCGATAACTTCACCTGTCGAGGTGAGCCACACAGGTGTGTTCCGCTTGGGTGTTGTACCTTCCTTTGCCAACCTACGGCGGGAATCATAGGACGCAGTCAGACGACGACTCAGGTTGTCACTGTACTGGCGTGCAGCTTGAATCTTGCCAACCAAAATGTAGATGTGCCCGCCCTCGTTCAAACTCGCCTCAGTGAAAACAAGGTTGTCTTCCAAGGTGACGATTGACACGCCAGCACGCAGGATTGGGCTAACGATGATACTGAGCATATCTAGCACAGGTAGGCGCCCCGTTCGGTCAATCGCCTCCACCAACACAGCATCGCCCCTCTGAATCAATCCAGCTTGCACAGCAGCCAGCAATTCAGCGAAGCCGCCCCCTTCCTTGATGTGCTCGCCTTTCCAGCCACTCTTGCCCAAGTCTTGAAACGTCACCTCCCCCAACGAGTATTCGGGATGACGGAGGAACCAGTTCGCAACCATTGCCTGTTGCCGCTCAAGGCTGGAGCCTTTCTTTTGGATGGCGCTGGAGAAACGTGCGTAGCTGAATGCGGTTGGCATGGCGCCCTCTCAAAGAAGCTCGTAACGTCAATTTTAAACATATGAATTAGCTACAAGAAACGCCTGATGCAGAAACTCAAGGCACGGTCGCTGGTGGAACTGATCGAAATGGCCAAACGCAACGAACTGGTATGAAGGCACGCATGTTCGGCAAGGCACTGATGCTCGCGGTTCTGCTCGGCGCAAGCCAGGTGCAGGCGCAGGAAGACGAACCCTCGCAAGGCAATTTCAAGCTTTTCAGCCGCAGCGCCCAGGTGCCGCTGCGAATCTCCCTCACCCCTCCCCAACAGGCCTGGCTGCACAGCCGTCGCGAGCTGGTACTGGGCACCTCGGCGCCGGACTATCCGCCCTTCGACATGACGGCCAGCGGGCGCGACTACGAAGGCGTGACCGCCGACTACGCCGGCCTGCTCGGCGCGACCCTGGACCTGCCGGTGAAGATTCGCCGCTACCCCAGCCGTGACCTGGCCCTGCAGGCGCTGGTGAACGGTGAAATCGACCTGCTCGGCAGCGCCAACAGCTATGACATCGCGGTGGCCGGCGTGGTCCTGTCGCAGCCCTATGCCGAAGACCAGCCCGTGCTGGTCACCCGGGAAAACGAAACCCGCCCCCTGGACACCGGCCTGCACGGGCTGCGCCTGAGCATGATCGAGCACTACCTGCCCCTCGCCGAAGTGCGCGCCACCTACCCCTACGCCAGCATCCGCACCTACAGCTCCTATCACAACGCCCTCAATGCCGTGGCCTTCGACCAGGCCGACGTGTTCCTCGGCGACACCCTGTCGAGCCACTACCTGCTCAACCAGAGCCACCTGCGCAACCTGAAGATGGCCAACTTCGCCAAGCACGAAGGCATGGGCTTCGGTTTCGCCGTGCACCAGAGCAACCAGATCCTCCTGACGCTGATCAACAAGACCCTCGAAGCCGTGACCAGCACCACCCGCGCCAGCATCTTCCAGCGCTGGAGCGCAGGCAGCAGCATTCTCCTGACCGACCGCAAGCTGCAACTGTCGCCCCGGGAAGAGCAATGGCTGGCGAAGAACCCGGTGGTCAGGGTCACCGTGGACGAGCATGCCGCGCCGCTGACCTTCTTCGACAAGTCGGGCAACCTTCGCGGCATCACCGCCGACCTGCTGGAGCTGATCCGCCTGCGTACCGGCCTGCAGTTCGAGATCAAGCGCAGCAACGGCATCAGCGACATGATCGACCAGGTGGTGCATGACCACGCCGAGCTGATCGCGGCGATCTCCAGCAGCCCGGAACGGGAAGCGGTCCTGCACATCAGCCGGCCGTACCTGGAAAACTCCTACGTGCTGGTCACCCGCGATGGCGGCGACGCCCCTACCAGCCTCGAAGCCCTGCAAGGCCGGCGTCTCGCCGTGACCCGCGGCAACCTGCTCAACGACGGCATCCGCCAGCGCTACCCGGACATCCAGCTGGTCTCCACCGAAGACGCGGCAGCCGCGGCAAGCATGCTGGTGCATCGCCAGGTGGACGGCATGGTCATGGCCCTGATCAATGCCAACTTCAACCTGACCACCCAGCGGCACCTGGTGATCCGCGCCACGGTCAGCGATATCCCGGCGACCTTCTCCCTCGGCACCTCGCGCAACGACCCGGAACTCGCCTCGATCCTCGACAAGGCCCTGATCAGCATCGTTCCCGAGGAAATGGGCAACATCAACAGCCGCTGGCGGGGCTATAACGGCGGCTCCTACTCCTACTGGCAAGCCCACCAGCACACCATTCTCAAGATTATTCTCGGCACCCTGGTCCTGCTGTTGCTGTCACTGGCGTGGAACGCCTGGATGCGGCGCCAGATCAAGCAGCGCGAAGCCGCCGAGCGCGCCCTCAACGACCAGCTCGAATTCATGCGCGCGATGGTCAACGGCACCCCTCACCCCATCTATGTCCGCGATCGCTACGGCTTGCTGCAGACCTGCAATGACAGCTACCTGCAAGCGCTGGGGGTGGAACTCGAGGCGGTGCTTGGCAAGTCGATCCACGAAGCGCCCCTGGGGGTCACCGACGATGCCCGCAGGATCCAGGCCGATTACCTGCGGGTAATGAACGAGGGCCGGCCGCTGATCGTCGACCGCCCGCTGATGCTCAAGGATACCGAGCAGACCATCTATCACTGGGTACTGCCCTACCGCGACTCCCTGGGCGAGGTGAAGGGCATCATCGGCGGCTGGCTGGACATCAGCGAACGGCGCCAGTTGATCCATGACCTGCGCCTGGCCAAGGAGCAGGCCGACGCCGCCAGCCGTGCCAAGAGCGTGTTCCTCGCCACCATGAGCCACGAGATCCGCACGCCGATGAACGCCCTGATCGGCATGCTCGAACTGGCCCTCAAGCGCAGTGGCGATACGCAGATGGAGCGTCCTGCGATCGAAGTGGCCTACCGCTCGGCCCGGGACCTGCTGGCGCTGATCGGCGACATCCTCGATATCGCCCGNNCCCGCATCGAATCCGGCCACCTCAACCTCAGCCCGGAACGGGCCAATCCGGCGGAGCTGGTGCAGTCGGTGAGCCAGGTATTCGATGGACTGGCCCGGGAAAAGGGCCTGGAACTGAAACTGAGCATCTCTCGCGCAGCCCACCGCGACGTGCTGCTCGATCCGCTGCGGGTCAAGCAGATCCTCTCCAACCTGGTCAGCAACGCGATCAAGTTCACCACCTGGGGGCAGGTCAAGATCGACCTCAGCCTCTCCAGCCTGCCCTGCGGAACCGACAACGGACGCAACGACCTGCAACTGGAACTCTCGGTGTGCGATACCGGCATCGGCATCTCCAGCGAAGACCAGCAACGCCTGTTCCAGCCGTTCGCCCAGATCGAGCCCGACAGCCCCCAGGCCCGCAGCGGTACCGGCCTGGGCCTGGTCATCAGTCGCAGCCTGTGCGAAATGATGGGCGGCAAGCTGAGCCTGTTCAGCAAGCCAGGGGAAGGGACGGAAATCCGCGTCAGCCTGCCTCTGCGCAGCCTGCCGGAATGTTCCGAGCCCAAGCCCAGCGAGCCGACCCCGCCGATGCCCAGCGCCCGGCTGCAGGTGCTGGTGGTGGACGACCACCCCGCCAACCTGCAACTGGTCGGACAGCAACTGGAATTCCTCGGCGTGCAGTACCGCTGCGTCGACAACGCCACGCAAGCCCTGGAACTGTGGCGGGAGCAGCGCTTCGACGTGCTGATCGTCGACTGCAACATGCCCCGCATGGACGGCTACCAGTTCACCCGGGCGGTCCGCGATCAGGAGCAAGGCCAGCAGCGCAGCCCCTGCACCATCCTCGGCTACACCGCCAACGCCCAGCCGGAAGTCCGCGAGCGCTGCCTGGAAGCCGGCATGAACGACTGCATGCTCAAGCCCATCGGCCTGCATACCCTGGGCCAGCGCCTGGCAAGCGTTCCACTGCCAGATGCGCTGGCCAACCGCCCGACACCGGCCCTGCTGGACCTCAAGGGCCTCGAGCCGATCATCGGCGACTGCCCGGTGGAGCTGCGGCGCTTGCTGGAAACCCTGCTGCGCAGCAGCCCCGAGGACCAGCAACGACTCAGCGCTACCGACACCCACGGCAACCCGCTGCCATTGAAGNNCCAGGCCGAAGAATTGATGCTGGCCTGCGAGAAGCTCGAGGAAGTCTGCGCGCGCTACGCTCCCGAGCCGTTGCTCAGGCGCCGCAAGCGGCAAGTGCTGTATCAGATGAGACGGGTCGACGAGACCCTGCGGCAAACCCTGGCGGATCTACCGGAACCGACGGACGCCGGCGAGGAAGGCAAGGACTGAAAAACAAAGCGGCAGCCCTTGGGCTGCCGCTTTGTTGTCATCAGGCCTTGTTGACCGGATTTTCCGGGTACCAGGCATCCAGCAGCGGGCTGATTTCGATATTGGTCAGTTCGCTGCGGCCTTTCAGCCAGGCTTCGACGGCGGCGCGTTGCTCTTCGCTCACCGAGCCACGCTTGGCCAGGCAAACCAGGCCGAAGTCGTCACCGCCAACATAGTCCAGACCGTTGGCATCCATGGCGTCAGCCAGGAATGCGTCGAGGAAGGCGTCGATGGCTTCTTCGCTCAGGTCTTCCTTGAAGCCCAGGTTCAGCTCGAAGCCCAGTTCCTGGAATTCGTCTACACAGAGCTTTTTGCGCAGACGGCGGGAACGGTTGGTAGCCATGGAACAATCCTCTTGAGTAATAACGCCGCGCACTTTACCAGTTCCGCTGCCCTTCTGCCCGGGAAAACCCGATAAAACCCCTACCCGTGCACGCATTGGCGACGCACGTCGGCACAGGCTTGGGGCATAATGCGCGCTATCATTTTTTCAACCGGGGCCATCATCCTGTAAAGCCCCGTTTCATTTCACCCCTCTGCATGAAGGGTTCCAGTGCTTATGACCCCATCCCTCCGTTCGCTGCTGTTCGCCGGCCTGCTCCTGCCATTCGCCCTGCCAACCCAGGCCGCCGCCCCCGCCAACTCAAGCCTGCCACCCAAGGTGCAACAGGCGCTCAAGGCCAACAAACTCGAAGACTCCGCCCTGTCGCTGGTGATGATCCCGCTCAACGGCCCGGGCACCCCGACCATTTTCAACGCCGACGTGTCGGTCAACCCGGCCTCGACCATGAAGCTGGTGACCACCTACGCCGCCCTGGAAATGCTCGGCCCCACCTACCAGTGGAAAACCGAGTTCTACAGCGACGGCCCGCTGAGCAACGGGGTGCTGAACGGCAACCTGTACCTCAAGGGCGGCGGCGACCCCAAGCTGAACATGGAGAAGCTCTGGCTGCTGATGCGCGACCTGCGGGCCAATGGTGTGCAAACCATCACCGGCGACCTGGTGCTCGACCGCAGCCACTTCATCCAGCCGCAACTGCCGCAGTTCAACGACGACGGTGGCGACGAGAACAAGCCGTTCCTGGTCAAGCCCGACTCCCTGCTGGTCAACCTCAAGGCCCTGCGCTTCGTTGCCCGCAATGACGGTGGCCGGGTACTCGTCTCGGTGGAGCCGCCGATCGCCAGCATCCGCATCGACAACCAGGTCAAGGCCGTGGCCAGCAAGCAGTGCACCGGCGATGTGCGCTACAACCCGGTGGTCCAGCCAGACGGTGTCACCGTCACGGTCAGCGGCCAGCTTGGCGATGGCTGCAACTCGCAGACCTACCTGTCCCTCCTCGACCACCCGACCTATGCCGCCGGCGCGGTACGGGCAATCTGGAACGAACTGGGCGGCACCATCCAGGGCCGCGACCGGGTCGCGGACGTTCCCAAGAGCGCCCGCCTGCTGGCCCGCGCCTTCTCCCCGGACCTGGTGGAGATCATCCGCGACATCAACAAATACAGTAACAACACCATGGCCCAGCAGCTGTTCCTGAGCCTCGGCGCGCGCTTCCGCACCGATGCCGATGGCGACGACGCCCGCGCGGCGCAGCGCGTGGTACGGCAGTGGATGGCGAAGAAAGGCATCATCGCTTCCCATCTGGTGATGGAGAACGGCTCCGGCCTGTCCCGTGCCGAACGGGTCAGCGCCCGGGAGATGGCGACCATGCTGCAAGCCGCCTGGAAGAGCCCGTATGCCGCCGAGTTCATCAGCTCGCTGCCGCTGACCGGGATGGACGGCACCATGCGCAAGCGCCTCAAGCGCACCGCCATGGCCGGGGAAGCCCATATNNCTGTGCGGGCGATTGCCGGGTTCAGTCGTGACAGCAACGGCACGACCTGGGCGGTGGCGGCGATCCTCAACGATCCGCGGCCTTGGGGGGCTTCGGCGGTGCTGGATCAGGTACTGCTGGATCTGTACAAGCAACCGAAAGGGGCGGTGGCGAGCCAGCCCTGAGGCGCTATCGCTGAGGTTGTATCGCTGCTGAGGGCCCTATCGCTGG
>DQAA01000234.1 GCA_003523465.1 Pseudomonas sp. | reverse complement strand
CGTTGCCGGCGATGAGGCCCTTCCAGACAAAAGAAAACCCCGCACTTGGCGGGGTTTCAGGAGCAACGAACAACCAGCCGGTCAGTTACCCTTGACCGCCTTGCCATCCACCGTGCCGTCCTGCAGCACGATCACGTATTCCTTGCCATCGGTCTCGACCTGGCGCAGTTGCACCAGCAGGTAATCCCAGTCCTTGGCGAACCACAGCTCGGTGATGCGCTTGCTCTGGCTTGGATCACGCACGCGCTCGACCTTGATCGCGTCGACCTGGCCGGTACGGGTGGTGACCTTTTCGGTGCCCAGCACGCGGAAGTCGTAGGTGTCGATCTCGTCGCCATCGACCACCTGGTAGCTCACGCTTTTCTTGCCGGCGGCCACGTCATGCTGCAACGCCAGCTGGTAGGTCGACTTGTCCAGCACGCCACGGTTCAGCGGCAGCTTGACCGCATCGCCACGGTCGGTACCGGTGATGACCTTCTGCGACCAGTCGAAGTCGAGGTCGACTTTCTTCGCCTTGCCCAGGCCGCCACGTTCGAAGTGGTAGCTCTGTGGCAGCAGGGTGTCCTTGTCCAGGGTCAGGGTGCTCTGCTCGGTCAGGCTGGCGATCATCATCGACGCCTTGAAATTGAGGTTCCAGGTGCCGTTGGCGCTCTTTTCCAGGCTGCGCTCGGCGGTGCCGCTCATGGGCAGTTGCTTCCAGTCGGCGGTGTAGCTGGCCGAGAAGGGTTTCAGGTCGGCTGCCTGAAGCGGCAGCGCGAGCACGGCGAGGGCGAGAAGCAGGGCGCGACGCATAAAATCTCCTAGGGTCGAATCAAGTGGCCGCTGGCCGCCAGTGGCTGGCCATCCAGTACAGCACCGTGCTCGCCCAGGCGCAAACGGCCTTCGGCGAACCAGCGCACCGCCAACGGGTAGATCTGGTGTTCCTGGCTGTGAACCCTCTGCGCCAGAGTTTCTGGCGTGTCATCCGGGGCCACCGGAATGATTGCCTGTACGACCAGCGGCCCGCCATCGAGTTCCTCGGTGACGAAGTGCACGCTGCAGCCATGCTCGGCATCGCCGGCCTCCAGCGCGCGCTGGTGGGTGTGCAGGCCTTTGTACTTGGGCAGCAGGGACGGATGGATGTTGAACAGGCGTCCGGCGTAGTGGCTGACGAAACCGCCACTGAGAATCCGCATGAACCCGGCCAGTACCACCAGGTGCGGCGAGAAGGCGTCGATCTGTTCGATCAACGCCTGGTCGAAGGCTTCGCGGCCATCGAAGGCCTTGTGATCGAGCACGGCGGTGTCGATGCCGGCATCACGGGCGCGCTGCAGGCCATAGGCGTCAGCGCGGTTGGAAATCACGGCGCGGATCCGTACCGGGGAATCCCCGGCACGGGCGCTGTCGATCAGGGCTTGCAGGTTGCTGCCGGAACCCGACAGCAACACCACCACATCGCACTTCGCTGTGGGCATCAGTGCGCCTTGACGTTCTTCAGCTCGACCTGGGCGGCGCCTTCGGCGGCAACGCCGATCTGGCCGATCACCCAAGGCTGCTCACCGGCTTCGCGCAGGGTGTTCAGGGCTACTTCGACCTGGTCCTGGGCTACGCAGATGACCATGCCGACGCCGCAGTTCAGTACGCGGTGCATTTCGTGCTCGTCGACGTTGCCTTGCTCTTGCAGCCAGTTGAATACCGCCGGGCGTTCCCAGCTGGCGACGTCGACCACGGCCTGGGCGCCTTTTGGCAGGACGCGCGGGATGTTGTCCAGCAGGCCGCCACCGGTGATGTGGGCCATGGCCTTGACTGCGCCGGTGTCCTTGATCAGCTTGAGCAGCGGCTTGACGTAGATGCGGGTCGGGGCCATCAGCAGTTCGGTCAGCGGCTTGCCGTCCAGTTGCACCTGCTCGATGTCGGCGCCGGAGACTTCGATGATCTTGCGGATCAGCGAGTAGCCGTTGGAGTGCGGGCCGGAGGACGGCAGGGCGATCAGGGCGTCACCGGTGGCGACTTTCGAACCGTCGATGATCTCGGCCTTCTCGACCACACCCACGCAGAAACCGGCCAGGTCGTAGTCTTCGCCTTCGTACATGCCCGGCATTTCTGCGGTTTCACCGCCAACCAGCGAGCAGCCGGCCAGTTCGCAGCCGGCGCCGATGCCGGTGACCACGGTGGCGGCCACGTCGACGTTGAGCTTGCCGGTAGCGTAGTAGTCGAGGAAGAACAGCGGCTCGGCGCCGCAGACCACCAGGTCGTTGACGCACATGGCGACCAGGTCCTGGCCGATCGAGTCGTGCTTGTTCAGGTTCAGCGCCAGGCGCAGCTTGGTGCCGACGCCGTCGGTGCCGGAGACCAGTACCGGTTGCTTGTAGCCGGCCGGGATTTCACAGAGGGCGCCAAAGCCGCCCAGGCCGCCCATGACTTCCGGGCGCGCGGTGCGCTTGGCCACGCCTTTGATGCGTTCGACCAAGGCTTCGCCGGCGTCGATGTCTACACCGGCGTCCTTGTAGCTAAGGGAGGGTTGCTTGCTCATGTGATCCAGGCCTTTAGGAGGGAGGGATTCGGGAAAATCGACCTTGACCTGCCAGGCTGCGGGGAAAAACGGATCCGCCTGCCCGACCGTCAGTGGTCTGCGAAGGCGCGCGATTTTATCAGGGTTGCCCGGCAGCGGCCATCCTCAGGCCGACGGGCAGGGCCTGAATCCGGGGAAAAAATGCGAATCACCGCGCGCGGGTGGTTGCCTTGTCACGGCCTGTATAAGGTATAGGGAGTGAAACAGCGCCCCGTGAGTGAATTNNGTGGCGAGGGTCTTGGCTTCACGCCAAAACTCGCTTCTTTCTATATCTGGACAGGAATCCTTCATGCCTTTGCGTTCATATCTGTTCGGTTGCTGCGTTGCCCTGTTCGCCGTGGCGGCCCAGGCCGAAACCGTGTCCGGGCTGTACCAGGTGCGCGAGCCGGTGGCCGGGCAGGGCACC
>DQAA01000236.1 GCA_003523465.1 Pseudomonas sp. | reverse complement strand
GCCGGCGTTTCCGGCGATGAGGCCCGAGAGGACAACCTCTATCTGACAGAAATAATGGCCAACACCTGTCGCCCATTGCCCACCACCAGATCCAGTTCATCCTCCTCGACCTTGCCCAGCAGTTGCTGCCCCAGCGGCGACCTTGGGGTGATCACCGTCACCAGCCCATCCCCCTCGCCAATCTTCAGCCCCGCTGCCTCGGGCCCGAGAAACAGCCACTGCCTACGCCCGTCTTCATCCTCCAGCCATACCAGGTTGCTGACCTGGATGCCGCGCTCGGGATCGTAGTCCCGCAATGTCAGTTGCAGATAAGCCGAGCGCGCCTGACGGATCTCCTCCATGCGTCGGGCTTGCCCCGTGGCCAGGTAGGACGCTTCCAGGCTCAGGGTGTCGTACTTGTTCTCGGCGATGTTCTCTTCCGCCGTGGCCGTTTCATAGGCGCTCTGGGCAGCGCGCTGGATCATGTCCAGGTCGACGCCCAGGCGCTCGATGATGGCCTGGAGCAGCGCGTGCTTGTTGGGTTCAGCGGCAGAATTCAAGGACATTGGCCCGGCTTTTCTCGGTGGGTGCGGTGCGGTTCTGCTGCAGCCAGAACTGGCATTTGGCGTTGGACAGGTTGCGTGGGTTCTGCTCGGCGCTGTCGACGGCGTCTTCGATCTGCTGGCTCTGCAGCGACTGCTGGTACTGCTCGAACATCCGGTTCTGCTCCGTCGATTGTTCCTCCGCGCCTGGGCGACGAGCGGCGGGTGGCAGGGCCGGTGCAGGGGGCGTGAGCGGCTGGCTGATAACTGCGGCCACCGGCTCGCGTACCTCGGGTACGAATTGCCAGACACCCCAGAGGGTCAGGCCGATGGCGATGAAGCCCAGCCACAGACCGAGGGCGACGCCCATGGCCAGCGGCAGGATTTTCGGAGAAACCTTGAGTAAACGGCGACGCGCACGGTAGGACATGACAGCCTCCTGGCCAGGACGGGGACGGGATTGTCGCACGACAGATCTTTTGTCAGGGCTCGATAACCCGGACAATCGGCGATTATTTGTTCGCGGCGCAAGAGGGCCTGCCATGAAACCGACCTGGGACATCTTCTGCTGCGTCGTCGACAACTACGGGGATATCGGCGTGACCTGGCGTCTGGCCCGGCAACTGGTGGCCGAGCACGGGCTGGCGGTGCGGTTGTGGGTCGATGATCTCAAGGCGTTCGTGCGCTTGTGTCCGGAAGCGGATGCCGAGGCGCAGCAGCAGGTTTGCGATGGGGTCGAGGTGTGCCGCTGGCTGGCCGAGTGGCAGCCGGTGGCGGTGGCGGATGTGGTGATCGGCGCCTTTGGTTGCCAGATTCCCCTGGCCTATATCGACGCCATGGCGCAACGGAAACAACCGGCGTTGTGGCTGAACCTGGAATACCTCAGCGCCGAGGACTGGGTCGAGGGCTGTCATGGCTTGCCGTCACCGCAGTCGAACGGCCTGCGCAAGGTGTTCTTCTTCCCCGGATTCACCGAGCGCACCGGCGGGCTGCTGCGCGAGGCCGACTTGCTGGCGCGGCGTGAGGCTTTTGATCGTGAGGCATTTCTGACCGGCCTGGGGATTCATCCTCAGCCCGCTGCCCGCCTGATTTCACTGTTTGCCTACGAAAATTCCGGATTGGGCAGCTGGCTCGATGCCTTGGCCGCAGACACTCGACCCAATCATCTGCTGGTGCCGGAAGGGCGGATTCTCGGTGATGTGAAAGCCTGGCTGGCTGTGGATAACCTGGCGGTGGGAGATATCCACAGGCGTGGCGCCCTGAGCGTGCAGATTCTGCCGTTCGTGCGCCAGGACGATTACGACCGTCTGCTGTGGAGCTGCGATTTCAACGCGGTGCGTGGCGAGGATTCCTTCGTTCGTGCGCAATGGGCCGGTCAGCCACTGCTCTGGCACATCTATGTGCAGGAGGAATACGCCCATTGGGAAAAGCTCGAGGCCTTTCTCGACCATTACACCCAGGGTTTGCCGGCACCTGCGGCAGCTGCGCTGGTGGAGTTGTGGCGGGCCTGGAACATGGACCGGGACATGGGGCAGGCGTGGAATCAGCTGCTGCCGCACTGGGATGAACTGGCCGCACACGCCCGCCAATGGTGCGCGGAACAGGCCACTCGGCCGGACCTTGCCACGGCGCTGGTGCAGTTTTACCGAAATTGGATATGATACGCGGCCTCGATTTTTATAAATCCATCCAGATTCGGATACTTCGTAATGAAAACTGGTAAAGAGCTGAAACCCGGTACCGTGCTGCGTATCGACAACGACCCGTGGCTGGTCCAGAAAGCTGAGTTCACCAAATCGGGCCGTAACAGCGCGATCATGAAGACCAAGCTGAAGAACCTGCTGACCGGCTACAAGACCGAAACCGTATACGGTGCGGACGACAAGCTGGACGACGTGATCCTGGATCGCAAAGAAGCGACCCTGTCGTTCATCAGCGGTGACACCTACACCTTCATGGACACTTCCGACTACACCATGTACGAACTGAACGCCGAAGACATCGACGCCGTTCTGCCGTACATCGAAGAAGGCATGACCGACGTCTGCGAAGCCGTCTTCTTCGAAGGCCGCCTGGTATCGGTAGAACTGCCGACCACCATCAGCCGTCAGGTTGTCTACACCGAGAACGCTGCTCGTGGCGACACTTCCGGCAAGGTCATGAAGCCTGCCAAGCTGAAGAACGGTACCGAGATCCAGGTTGCCGACTTCATCCAGATCGACGAGTGGATCGACATCGACACTCGCGACAACAGCTTCAAAGGCCGCTCCAAGAAGTAATCTTCCTGGCGTCCACGAAAAACCCGGCCTTGGCCGGGTTTTTTTTCGCCTGTGGAAAACTCAGACGCTTACGTGCAGGCGCACATCGACATTGCCGCGGGTGGCGTTGGAGTACGGGCAGACCTTGTGCGCTGCGTCCACCAGGGCCTGGGCGTCAGCTTGTTCCAGGCCCGGCAGGCTGATGCGCAGGTCGATATCGAGACCGAAGCCGCCTTCGATCTGGCCGATACCGACTTCGGCGGTGATCGAGGTTTCGCCGGGCAATTGGCGCTTGCTCTGACNNATTAGCGCGCCGATAAAGCAGGCCGAGTAACCAGCGGCGAACAGTTGTTCCGGGTTGGTCGCCGCGCCACCGGCGCCGCCGAGTTCTTTCGGGGTGGCCAGTTTCACGTCGAGGATGCCGTCGTTGGAAACGGCACGACCATCGCGGCCACCAGTGGAGGTTACGGTTGCGGTATAGAGCGCTTTCATGGAGATGTCCTCGAACCTTGATAAGAGTAAGGCGCCGGGTGGGGCGCCATCTGGGTACGGGGATTAAGTTAGTTCACAAATATTTAGTGCGCAAGATAAATTTTAAAATTCTTTGGCAACGGTTGTGCAACCGGGGCTGGCCTGCTGGCCGGAAGCCCCGTCGCAAAGCGGTCAGAGGCTCTTTTGCAGTTGCTCGCGCAGCTCCAGCAATTGCGCTTGCAGTTGTTGCAGGCGCTCCATCGACTGGCCGCTGGCGCCCAGAATGCAGTGCGGCACGCGGCGGGCTTGCTGCTGCAATTCACGTCCGGCATCGGTGAGTTCGACGATCACCACTCGCTCATCTTCGCGGCTGCGGGTGCGCTTGAGCAGGCCTTCCGCTTCCAGGCGCTTGAGCAGCGGTGTGAGCGAGCCGGGGTCGGTGAGCAGTCGATGGCTGATTTCGCCGACGGTCAAGGCGTCCTGTTCCCACAGCACGAGCATCGCCAGGTACTGTGGATAAGTCAGCCCGAGGGCCTGCAGCAACGGCTTGTAGACCTTGGTCATGAGCAGCGAGGTGGAGTGCAGGGCGAAGCACACCTGGTTATCGAGGAGCAGTTCGTCGCAACGTTCGGCAGCTTGGGTATCGGCGTTCATGCAGATCCTTTTGTTTGTCTGGCCGTTGAATGTTAGCACGCAGGTTTTTAGCGTGATTGCCAGCTCAGTTCGCTCTGCAGCGCAAGGTCCCAGGGCGGAACCGGGCTAAAACGGCTCTTGAGGAATTCGAGCAACAAACGGCTGCGAGAGTTCGTTTCATGTTCAAGGCGAAGCGCGTAGACGCCGCTGGTCTCGGCGACGGGCAGGCCGTTTTCGCAGAACAGCGGCAATAACTCGCCGCGCAGCAGGTACTCGCTGATCAACCAGGTTGGCAGGTGGGCGATGCCGAGACCGGCAAGGGCGCCGAACAGCAGGGTCTCGGCGTTGTTGGCGGTCATGCGCATTCGCGCGGGGCGAAACAGGCGCATCTGCCCGTCCATTTCGAAGCGCCAGGCGAAGGGCGGGGCGAGGCCGTCCCAGTCCAGGCCGTCGTGTTCGCCCAGCTCCGCCGGGCTGGCCGGTACGCCGCGCTGGCGCAGG
>DQAA01000623.1 GCA_003523465.1 Pseudomonas sp. | reverse complement strand
CGCTGGTGGTGCGTCCGGGTCATCCGCTGCTCGCCAGCGAGCCGCTGGAGCGCGCCCGTCTCGGCGACTACCCGTTGGTGCTGCCGCTGGCCGGCACCACCATCCGCAAGCATGCCGACAGCCTGTTCGTGCAATGTGCCATCGAGCAGCCGCGCCAGCGCCTGGAAACCCTGTCTCCGGCCTTGAGCCGGCGTTATGTGCAGGGCAGCGATGCGGTCTGGGTGGCGCCCCGCGATGCAGTCCGTGTCGACCTGGATCGGGGCGAGCTGCATGAGCTGGACCTGGGTGTCAGCGAGCCCGGTGGTTCGGTGGGTATCTGCAGCAACGCCGCCTTGCCATCGCCGCTTCCGGCGCAATGGCTGTGCGAAGTGTTGCGTGAAGTTGCAGCGCAATACCGGGATGGCGACTACCCTTGACGGCTGCCGCGACGTCCCTGCTGGCCCTGTGCCGGTTGGCTGCATGAAGAAGTGTTCATATTCCTGAACTTCCGGGACTTTTCTCGCTCTTATTGCCGGTAGCCATTGGTCGTGGCCGCCTGATATTCTCGCGGCTTTACCCCGATTGCCCATTTGGCGCATGAACAAGGAAATAGCATGAAACAGCATCGGTTGGCGGCTGCGGTTGCCCTGGTTAGCCTGGTCCTCGCGGGTTGCGATTCGCAGACCAGCGTCGAGCTGAAAACCCCGGCACAGAAAGCCTCCTACGGTATCGGCCTGAACATGGGCAAGAGCCTGGCTCAGGAAGGCATGGACGACCTCGATTCCAAGGCCGTTGCCCAGGGCATCGAAGACGCCATCGGCAAGAAAGAACAACGCCTGAAGGACGACGAGCTGATCGAAGCCTTCGCCGCCCTGCAGAAGCGTGCCGAAGAGCGCCTGACCAAGCTGGGTGAAGAGTCCGCCGCCGCCGGCAAGAAATTCCTCGAGGAAAACGGCAAGAAGCCTGGTGTCGTCACCACCGCTTCCGGCCTGCAGTACGAAGTCGTGAAGAAGGCCGAAGGCGTCCAGCCCAAGCCGACCGACGTGGTTACCGTTCACTACGAAGGCAAGCTGATCGACGGCAAGGTCTTCGACAGCTCCGTCGAGCGCGGCGCGCCGATCGACCTGCCGGTCAGCGGTGTGATTCCGGGCTGGGTCGAAGGCCTGCAACTGATGCACGTGGGCGAGAAGGTCAAGCTGTTCATCCCGGCTGACCTGGCCTATGGCGCACAGAGCCCGAGCCCGCAGATCCCGGCCAACTCGGTCCTGGTCTTCGACCTGGAACTGCTGGGCATCAAGGACATGTCCAAGCTGGAAGCGCCCGAGCCTGAGCCTGAAGCAGCCCCAGCCAAGTAATTCCGCTGTTGCTGTTGTCCAACGCCCCGTACCCACGGGGCGTTTTCGTTTTTGCAGGCAGGTGGAGCAGGGTGGTCACCCGGGTGACATGGCGCTGTGACAAGGTTCACAAAAGCTTCTGCAAAACGATTGCGCAATGAAACAAGTGTGTAAAAAACGCCCGATTCGACCCCGGCCCTTGTCCGCCGGGAGCCCCGGGCCGGAAATGAAGCTCTGTTCACAAGGTTATCCACAATTAATGTGGATTACCTTCCCGCCACCGCTGATGGAGGTCCCATGAAAGCACCGTGGAATTTCGCCCGCTTCCTGCCCCTCGCCGAACGCCTGCTCAGCCGCGGGCGTCTGCCGGCGCTGCTGTTCGCCGTGGCGCGCAAGGGGCCGCGGCTGGGTCAGTTGAAGGAGGATGTGCGTCTGCTGCAGGCCCTGTGCGTGGCCTGGTGGCGCGGTGAGTACCGGGCGATCAGCCCCAAGGCGCTGGTGACCATCGTCGCCGGCCTGCTGTATTTCGTCAGCCCCCTGGACGCGATTCCCGACTGGTTGCTGGGGGTTGGCCTGCTGGATGACATCGCCGTGCTCGGCTGGGTACTGAAGACCGTCAGCGACGAGCTGGATGCGTTCCGCGCCTGGCGCCAGCGTCAATCGCCAGAGAAACTGCGGGTGGTCGAGCGCCTGCCGGATACCCCCGAGGCCCTGCGCCTGGAGCAAAATCGCAGCTGACAGCAGTGGCGTGCTGCAATTCCCCGGATGACTGGTAATATTATTGGCATAACGATTATGCCTACAGATTACATGCGAGAAGTCCGACAAGGGGGTTGTAATGGCTATTCAGGTAATTAGCCGAGATGGTCAACCCGAGTACGCGGTTGTTCCCTGGGATCAATTTCAGGCGTTACTCAAGGCAGCGGGGCAGCCGGAGGCGGTATCCCCCGATCTGCAAGGCAACACCGAAACACCCGTCACCACAGCGGCCAGCGCGCCAGCCTTCAGCGAGCTGGCCGCGTTGCGTCAGGCCAAGGGCCTGGCGGCCGAGCAACTGGCGCGCAAGGTGGGGATCAGCCCGGTCTACCTGGCGATGATCGAAAGCGGTGAGCGCGTGCCGGACTCGGCGATCCGACGCAGTCTGGCCTGGGAATTGGGAGTGCCGGCCTGGAGTGACCAGCCATGAGCGCCGTACGGATCAGCCGGCAACACTGGNNCGCCGGCAACGCCACCTGCTTACCTACCGTGCGCTGCTGGAGCGTCTGCAACTGCCGAGTCCGGCCATGCAGACCCTCACCGCGGCGCTGGAGTACCTCGCGGTACTCGACGCCCGCGCCGAACAACCGCTGCGCAGCTCGCTGGTGATCAGCCAGGGCGCAAGCCGTTTGCCACGCACCGGGTTCTTCGAATGCGTGGAGCGGCTCNNCGGATGGCATGGCCGCGGCCTCCTGGCATGCGTCGGAGGTCGTGCGGGTGTTCGAATTCAGTTATCCGGAAGCCAGCTGACCTGCCCGCCAGGGCCGCCAAGGCCCTGGCCGCTCCCTCGCCGATACGGGGCACCTAAAGGCGGAATCAAAGAAAAATGAACTTTTTTTCATGATTCCGGGTCCGCCTCGGGAACTCTTCCCGCTAGTGGCATGTCAATGGCGTTAGGATATTGACGTGCCATCACTCGATGGTGACGTGTCGCGTTGTTCAGGGATGAACCACACCATGGCCAAGCCGTGGTGGCCCTGAGACCACCCGGCGCTCAGGGGCCTTCCCCTCATTCCCGTTGACTTCCCTTGCATTGAATCCACTGTGCGGCGCTGTGCTGCGGGCGAGTTATGCCTGCGAATCAGCCATGCCTACTCGTCACCACGACTGCGACAAGGAATGCTCCCTGTGAAAATCAAAATGATCCCCCTGACCCTCGCGTTCGCAGCACTGCTGACCGGCTGCGGCAATGACGCCATCGAGGGCACGTTCCAGGTGCAGAGCACCGTGATGGGCATGAAGATCAAGGGCGGACAGGCAGTCCTCAAATCCGACAGCGTCACCATCGAAGGCGACAAGTTCGTCGTTGACGAGTGGGAGCAGGCCGACGGCATGGTCACCGCGCGGGACAAGGACGGCCAGGCAATCCTCCACGCCCGCGTCCTGGAGAACGGCGATCGTCTGGAAATGGCCGGTGAAGGCAACCTGCTCAACGTCACCCTGGTTCGCGTCAAGTAAGCCCGCCCCTTCAAGGAGATCGTTCCATGCGCAAACTTCTTTTACCTGCCGCCATTGGCGTGGCACTCACCGGCTGTGGCGGGNNAATGAGCTGAAGTCGAGCACCGGCCGTTTTACCCCGGCGTCCACCTATGTCGAGCTTGACGGCGGCAAGCCGGCCAGCGGTTCGGTGACCCGCACTGAAAACGGCGTGAAAACCCTGGAGTTCTCGGTCAAGGACGGCAAGCCGGACGGCAAATGGATTGGCCATGACGCCAAAGGCAACCTGACCGAAGAGCTAGAACTGCGCAACGGCGAGCTGACCGGTTCGTCCACCGTCTACTGCGCGGGTGCAGAAAAGCGTCCCGCCCAGACATTCGTGGTCAAGGGTGGCCAGCGCACCGACACCACGTTCGACTGCGCCACCGGCTTCAGCCTGCGCCAGATCGTCAAGATCGACGCACCGGGCGAGCCGGGCCATCGCAACACGGTGGGCGAGCAGAAAGCCTGGCAGATCGTCGAGGGCAAGCAGGTGCTGCGCGGCGTAGAGCGTTATGCCAGCGATGGCAGCGGCAAGCGCGACGGCGTGAGCGAGGTGTACACCGCAACCGGTGAAATGGCCGAGAAGAAGACCTGGAAGAACGGCGAACTCAACGGTCGCTCGGAAGAATACGTGCAACTCAAGGATGGCACGTCGCGGCTGTACAAGGTCGCCAACTATGCCGACAACCGCCAGGACGGCGAGCAGATCACCTACTTCCTGCCGCCCTGGCCGGAAGGCACCATCAAGCAGCGCTAGGTCTACAAGGACCAGCAGGAGACCCTGCTGACCACCTTCACCTACCAGAAGGCCGAGGTGTACGACCGCACCACGGGCGATGACAACTGGCAACTGATCAATCTGCTCAAGGATCAGAGCGGCCGTGGCGCTGCCCAGGTCGATGACGTGCAAGGCCTGGAATACCTGCTGAGCAACAACAAGATCGACCTCAATGCGCCGATCGATCTGCACGGCAACCTGCCGGTTCACTTCGTCGCCGAAAATGCCTACGACCTGCTGGTCAAGCTGGGTGCCGACACGAACAAGCAGGCCTTCAACGGCCAGAACCGCCTGGACCGTTGCCTGACCAACGACATCAACTGCTCGGCCGAGCACGTGCTGAAACTGGCGGCGGGGCCGCAGGGCAAGCAGGTCGACCAGTTCGGCTCGACGCCTTTGCACCTGCTCTGCCGTTCGGGGACGTTCATGAGCTTCCGTGAAAACGGGGCTGCCGATGAAAGGTTGCTGGCGTTGGCCAGTGGCCAGGACGTCAATGCCAAGGACTACCAGGGCAAGACGGCGCTGCATTACTGTATGCGCAAGAACCCGCAACTGGTGGACGGGCTGGTGGCAGCCGGGGCGAACCTGGATGCGGCGGACCTTGCCGGCATCACCCCGATGCATTCGATCTTCCTGCGCGGCGCGGAGCTGGAGCAGATTACCGACCACGGCTACCAAGTCGGCTGGAACGTCGAGTCGGTGGAAAGGGCGGGCCGCCTGATGAGCCACTCGAAGTTCCGCTTCGATGCGCCGTTCCCTGGGTTCCAGCAGGGCTTGAAGCAGGTGATGATCGAGCAGGGCGATGCGCAAAGCGCGATGGCTGCCGATCGGGTGACACCGAAGGCATGATGCAAAAAACCGGGGCCGTCATACGGCCCCGGTTCGTTCAGGCGGCGGCGGTATCGATCAGGTACATGCTGGCCCCGTCGATTTCCTTGGCGTGATGCTTGGCCTGCGAGGCGAGGTCGGCCAACTGGTCCGCATCCAGTTCGGCACAGGTCTCCGGACGCAATTGCACCACCCCGATCGACAGCGATAGCAACGGAAACTCCTGGCGCTGGCCGAGTCGGTTATGGGCGATGAAACAACCTGCCTCCAGGTGCTCGCTGCGGTAGAAGCGCCGGCACTGTTTCTCGAAGTCCTCCAGCAGCACGGCCAGGCGTTGCTGCCAATCCTGCGAACTGAGCACCAGCATGAAGTCGTCGCCGCCGATATGGCCGACGAAGTCCCGGCTCGGGTCGACCCGCTCGTTCAGGCACTGGGCCAGGCACAGCAGCACTTCATCGCCACGGGCATAGCCGTAGATGTCGTTGAACGGCTTGAAGCTATCGATATCGACATAGCAGATCGCCGCCTGGCGCTGCTGTTGCAGCAGCCTTGCCAGGCACTGCTGGATCGGTACGTTGCCCGGCAGCAGGGTCAGCGGGTTGGCGTAGCGGGCCTGCTGGATCTTCTGTTCGGTGATCAGCTTGAGCACGTCGATCACCCGGCCCAGGCCCAGGTAACGGCCCTGGTGGGTAATGATGAAATCTTCCTCGATGCGCTGCCGGGCCCGGCTGGTGAGCAGGCGGCTGACACTTTGCAGGGACTGGGTCAGCTCCACGGCAAGAAAGTCCTCGCTCATCAGCCGGCTGATCGGCTTGCGCGCGAACAGCTCGGTGGCGAAGGGCTTGAGCAGGGCATCGGAGAGCGAATAGCGATGGACGATGCCGCAGGGTCGCTGCTGGTCGTCGAGCACCGCCAGCGAGTTGAGATTGGCCTGGCGGCGGAAGGCTTCCAGTACCAGCGGCGTGGCGGTGTCGCCGGTGACCGCCGGTTGTTCGATCAGCAGGGCACCCAGGTCGGTGACCTCGTCAGCCAGGACCGGCAGGCTGTTCAACACCTGGCCCGGCAGCAGTTGCGCGACGTCTTTTGGCGGTTGTTCCTGGGGGCGGCAGATCAGGTAGCCCTGGACCAGGTCCACGCCCATCTCCGTCAGTACCGACAGCTCCTCGGGCAACTCGATGCCCTCGGCGATCACCTTGGCCCGCGAGGCCTTGGCGATCTGCAGGATGGAGCCGACGAACTCGCGCTTGACCGCATCGAGGTGGATGCCATCGATGAAATGGCGGTCGATCTTTACATAATCCGGACGCAGCTCCGACCACAAACGCAGACTCGAATAGCCGGCGCCGAGGTCATCGAGCGCGATGGAAAAGCCCATGTCGCGGTAGTGGTGCAGGGCGTTGTAGAGCAGCTGGAAATCGTCTGTCGGCGTCTGCTCGGTGAGTTCGATGACCACCTGGCTCGCCGGGATGCCGAGGTTCTGCAGCAGTTTCAAGGTCAGGCCGGACTGGTATTGCGGTTCGAGCAGGGATTCCGGGGATACGTTGAGGAACAGCTTGCCGTCCAGCTTCTGCTGGCTGAAACGCCGACAGGCGCTCTCGCGGCAGGCGATCTCCAGCTCGGTCAGGCGCCCGGCGTGACGGGCCACGGCGAACAGGTTGATCGGCGAGTGCAGGGGGCTGTTGGACGGGCCGCGGCTCAGGGCCTCGTAGCCGAGAATGCGCCGCTCGGAAAGGCAGACGATAGGCTGGAACAGGCTGTGCAAGCCGCCTTGAGTCAGGATGGAACTCAACGCGCTGAGCTGTTCGGTCATGGTCATATCGTTACTACCTTGAAAAAAAGGGACTGAGCGCGGATAGCGTTCAGTCCCTTATTTCACGACAGTTTGATGACTGTTTAATGACGCAATGCTACGCACTCATAGTATTTCGCCATTATCGTTTCAGCGGTGTTTTCAGTGCTTGGCCACCGCCGAATTGAGCCCCAGGTAGTCGAGCAGAATGCGCCCGGTTTCGCTCAGGTAGGCGTCGTCTTCCGGTTTGCTGTCATCAGGCTCGGCGGGGATCGCGTCCTCGTCTTCCTTCTTCAGCTCCTTCAGCGGCTCTTCGCCCTTGGCCTTGCGCCGGATGTTTTCCAGGGCCAGTTGCTTGCCTTCGATGTCGGCGTGCTGGGCGCGGCGTTCTTCCTCGTTGAGGCTGACGGTCTTCTCGTTCATCAGCTTCTGGGTCAGGGCCAGGCGATCGCGGATGTAGACGAACTCGGCGTCCTTGGCGCTGCGTACGTCATGACGTTCCTTGAGCTGGGCCAGGAACGGCTTGAACGGATCGCTGGCCGGCTTGATCGCAGGACGGATGGTGTCCCACGGCATGGCCTCGGGCAGGGCGCTTTCGCCGATTTCCTTGGTGTCGATGATCGACGGGTAATCGATGTCCGGCAGTACGCCCTGGTGCTGGGTGCTTTGCCCGGAAACCCGGTAGAACTTGGCCAGGGTCAGTTTCAGTTCGCCGTGGTTGAGCGGCTGGATGGTCTGCACGGTGCCTTTGCCGAAGGTCTGGCCGCCGATGATCAGGGCGCGGTGGTAGTCCTGCATGGCGCCGGCGAAGATCTCCGAAGCCGAGGCGGACAGGCGGTTGACCAGCAGGGCCAGCGGGCCTTTGTAGAAGGCGCCGGTGTTTTCGTCCTCGAGCACATCGACACGGCCGTCGCTGTTGCGCACGAGCACGGTCGGGCCCTTGTCGATGAACAGGCTGGTCAGCTCGGTGGCTTCCTGCAGGGAGCCGCCGCCGTTGTTGCGCAGGTCGATGACCACGCCGTCGACTTTTTCCTTCTGCAGCTCGGTCAGGAGCTTCTTCACGTCGCGGGTGGTGCTCTTGTAGTCCGGATCGCCGGCACGGTAGGCCTTGAAGTCCAGGTAGAAGGCCGGGATCTCGATGATGCCCAGCTTGTAGTCGCGGCCGTCCTGCTTGAGGTTGAGCACCGACTTCTTGGCCGCCTGCTCTTCCAGCTTGACCGCCTCGCGGGTGATCGATACCACCTTGCTGGTCTGGTCGTTCGGCGCGTTGCCGGCCGGAATCACTTCAAGGCGCACCACCGAACCTTTCGGACCGCGGATCAGCTTGACCACTTCGTCCAGGCGCCAGCCGATCACGTCGACCATTTCCTTGTCGCCCTGGGCGACACCGATGATCTTGTCGGCGGGAGCGACCTGCTTGGTCTTGGCCGCAGGGCCTGCGGGCACCAGGCGGACGATCTTGACCTGGTCGTTGTCGCTTTGCAGGACGGCACCGATGCCTTCCAGCGACAGGCTCATGTTGATGTCGAAGTTTTCCGCGTTGTCCGGCGACAGGTAGTTGGTATGCGGATCGTAGGACTGGGCGAAGGTGTTGATGTAGGCCTGGAAGATGTCTTCCGAACGGGTCTGGCCGAGGCGCGCGAGCTGGTTCTTGTAGCGCTTGGTCAGCAGTTCCTGGATGGCCTTGGGTTCCTTGCCGGCGATCTTCAGGCGCAGGACTTCGTCTTTCAGGCGTTTGCGCCAGAGGTCGTCGAGCTCGGCCTCGGTCTTGATCCAGGGGGCGTCCTTGCGGTCCACCAGCAGGGTTTCATGGGCGTTGAAGTCGATCTTGTCGACACCCTTGTTCAGCTCGGCGAGGGTGAAGTCCAGTCGCGATTTCACCCGGTCCAGATAGCGCTTGTAGATATCGAAGCCCGGTTCCAGGTTGCCGCTCTTGAGGAAGTCGTCGAACTGGGTCTTCCACTTGTCGAACCCGGCGATATCGCTGGCGAGGAAGTAGCTGCGGGCGGGGTCGAGCAGCTTGATGTAGCTGTCGTAGATGATGATCGAGCGGGCGTCGTTCAGCGGCGGTTTGCTGTAGTGATGGCGCTTGAGCAGCTCGACCACGTTAAGGCTTGCAACCACCTGGTCGCGGTCCGGATGCAGCGTGTTCCAGTCGATCGCCGCCGGTGGGTTGGCTGCGGCGAGGGCACTGCCCGCCAGGGGCAGGCTGCCGAGGCCGATCAGCAGGGCAAGGGCGGTGCCGGGAAGGAAGTGCTTCATGCCGATTCGACGCAGGGGCAATTGATAACGCATAGTGGGCCGTCTTTGATTCGCCGGCTCCAAAGAGCCGGTCGCAGAATGCAAAAAGCCTGGAGCTAGCAGCTCCAGGCCCCGTCTGACATCAACTATGGAGGCACTGTGAAGGCATTGCAAGGCGTTGACGGACATGTGGAGTGGGTTGAGGCGACAAGTCCAACCTGCGATGTAGGTCAAGTACGAATTCGTGTTGCCGCTGCCGGCCTCAACCGTGCCGACCTGTTGCAACGCGCCGGGCTGTATCCACCGCCACCAGGCGCCAGCGAGTTCCTTGGCCTGGAATGTTCCGGGGTGATTACCGAGGTCGGTGCCGGCTCGTCCTGGCAGGTGGGTGATCGGGTCTGCGCGCTGCTGGCAGGTGGCGGCATGGCCGAGGAAGTGGTGGTCGATGCCCGGCATGTGTTGCCGGTGCCCGAGGGCCTGAGCCTGCATGAGGCTGCGGCGATTCCCGAGGTATATGCCACGGCCTGGCTCAACCTGTTCCAGCTCGGCGGCCTGCGGCCTGGCGAGAAGGTCCTGCTGCATGCTGGCGCGAGCGGTGTGGGCTCGGCGGCGATCCAGCTGTGCAAGGCCTTTGGCAGCCCGTGCTGGGTCAGCGTCGGCTCGGCGGAGCGCCTGGCCTATTGCGCAAGCCTCGGCGCCAGTGGCGGCGTGGTGCGTGGCGACGACATGGATGCGCTCAACGATTTCGCCCCGTTCGATGTGGTGCTGGACCCGGTGGGTGCCAGCTATACCGCGCTGAACCTCAAGGTGCTGGGACGGGACGGGCGCTGGGTGATCATCGGTTTGATGGGCGGGCGCAAGGCGGATCTGGACTTGGCCCTGGTGCTGGGCAAGCGCATTCAGCTGACCGGTTCGACATTGCGCAACCGCGATGACCAGTTCAAGGCGGATCTGCTGAGTGATCTGCACCAGCAGGTCTGGCCGTTGTTTGCCGAAGGGCGGCTGAAACCGCAACTGGTGGGCAGCTATCCGGTGGCGGATGCCCAGTCGGCGTTCGAGGAACTGGCAGGCAACCAGGTGTCCGGGAAGCTGGTGCTGGTGGTTGATCCTGCCCTTGTGTGATGTTTGAGGGCCTCATCGCCCAACGCCGACGCGATACCTGTGGGAGCCGGCGTTGCCGGCGATGAGGCCCTCAAGAACAATGCATCAGCTCCAGGCCAGAATCGGCCAGCCATTCTTCTCGGCATGCTCGCGCAACACCGGATCCGGATTCACCACATGCGGGTGGTCCACCTTCAGCAGCAATGGCAGGTCATTGCGCGAATCCGAATAGAAACTCGCCCCCTCCAGGTTCTCCTCCTCCTGATCCAGCCACTCCAGCAACCGGGTGATCTTGCCCTCGCGGTAGGTCAGCACGCCCTGGGTGCGCCCGCTGTAAACCCCGTTGACCACCTCCAGGTCGATCGCCAGGAACTCATCGATCCCCAGCCGCGCCGCGATCGGCCCCACCAGATGATTGCCCGACGCCGAGATCACCAGGATCCGGTCGCCCTGGCGGCGGTGCTCGGCGATCACCCGGCAGGCATCGCTGAAGATGATCGGCTCGATGAAGTCCTCGACCCACGGCTCCACCAGATGCTCCACCTCTTCCGGCGTGCGCCCGGCAATCGGCTCCAGGCTGAAGGCCATGTAGTCCTCCATCACCAGGTGCCCCTTGCCGTAGGCCTCCATCAGCTCATGGTCGCGGCGCAGGAACGACGGGCCGTCGACCCAGCCCAGGCGGGCCATCTGCTCGCTCCACAGCGAGGCGCAGTCGCCGTGGATCAGGGTTTCGTCGAGATCGAAGATCGCTAAAGCCATTGCAGAAAACTCCCATGCATCCCTACGCGACTTCGCGCAGGGCAGTCGGATCGATTGCCAAGGATACCCGTTGTCCATCCGGATAGAGATCGGCGGATGAGCGGTTGAGCACGTCCACCAGCAGCTCGACGCCGCGGGCTTCGATGCGGTAGCGGATGATATTGCCGAGCAGGCTGTGGCTGCGCACCTGGCCTTCGAGGGCGCCGTCCAGGCTCAGGGCGATGGCTTCCGGGCGGATCGCCAGGCGACAGCTCACGGGGCGCTCCAGCAGACGGCTGGCGCTTTCGGCGTCGAGCAG
>DQAA01000622.1:1550-2863 GCA_003523465.1 Pseudomonas sp. | reverse complement strand
TGGGGCATGAGGTGGCCGGGGAGGTGGTCGAGGTCGGCGCGGGCGTGTTGCAGTTCAAGGTCGGTTCGCGGGTGGTGGTCTATCAGCGGCGCTTCTGCGGGCAGTGCCGGGATTGCCTGCGCGGGCGCCAGGACCTGTGCCGGGCGCTGGGATTGCCGTCGGTGGATACCGAGGGAGCTTATGCCGAGTACCTGCGGATTCCGGCGATTTCCGCCGTCGAGTTGCCCGAGGGGCTGGATTACACCCTGGCGGCGCTGGCGTCCTGCCCGATCGCTACCAGCGTGCGTGCCTTGTATGGCGAGGCCGGATTGCAGCCGGGGGAAACGGTGCTGATCAATGGCGCCAGTGGCGGGCTGGGGGCACATCAGATCCAGTTGGCCCGGGCCCTCGGGGCGCGGGTAATCGCGGTGACCGGCAGTGACGCCAAGCGCGGGTTCCTGCATGAACTGGGGGCTCACGAGGTGGTGGTCGCTGCCGGGAGCTACAGCGCCGAGGTGTGGAAACTCACCGGCAAGCGTGGCGTCGATGTGGCCATGGAGAACCTCGGGCATACCCTGGAGGACACCTTGCGCAGCATGACCCTGGGCGGTCGCGTGGTGGTGCTGGGCAATGTCGAGCCGGGCAGTGTGCCGGTGAATCCGGGGCTGCTGATCGGGCGTCGCTTGAAGCTGCAAGGTTCGGGCAGCGCGACCCTGGAGCAGTTGCGCACGGCGCTGGCGCTGATTCATGGCGGGCAGGTGCGGCCGCTGATTGATCGGATCATGCCGTTCCCCCAGGCGGGTGAGGCCCATGCCTTGCTGGAGTCGCGGCAGGTCAGCGGGCGTATCGTCCTGAGCGGGTGGTGAGCATGGATATCAGTACCCTGCTGGGCCAGGCGGCAAGCAAATGGCCGGAAGCGTCGGCGCTGCATGAGCCGGCGACCGGGCGGCGTTTGTCCTTCTTCCAGTTCGACCAGGCGTTGACGGCCTTCGGACTGGCGCTGGATGAACTGGGTGTCGAGCCTGGGGCGCGGGTGGCGCTGCTGGCCGATGCCAGTGTCGACTACCTGATCGCCGACTATGGCTGCATGGCCAGCGGGCGGGTGCGGGTACCGCTGGATCCGGCGTTGTCCCAAGGCGAATTGCTGGCCCAGTTGCGCGATGCCGGGGCTGCGTTGCTGCTGTTCTCCTCGGCCTATGCGGGGATGGCCGAGGCGTTGCGCGGGGAGGGTATCGAGTGCCGGCACCTGGCTTCGCTGACGGTCGGTTCCGTCTCGCCATTGCCGGCCCGGGCCGCGCAGCCGGCACTGTCCCTGGCCTCGCTCAACTACACCG
>DQAA01000622.1:0-1512 GCA_003523465.1 Pseudomonas sp. | reverse complement strand
TGCCGTGCGGGGCGATGTCTTGCTGAATGTGCGGCCGCTGTGGCCGATCGCGGCGGTGGCGGTGCTGGCGCATTTGCTGGCGGGTGGCGTGGTGGTGCTCGGGGGGCGGTTCGACAGCAAGCAGTTCCTGGAATCGCTGCGTGAGTATCGGGTGGCGTTCAGTTCGCTGGTGCCGACCCAGTTGCTGCGGTTATTGCGCGAGAGCGGTAGTGCGCCGGCAGATCTGCCTGCCTTCAAGAGTCTTGATATCGGGGCCGCAGCCTTGACCGGCGAAGTGCTGGAAGGCTCGTTCAGCCTGTTCGGCGGACGGATTGCGGTGCTTTACGGCATGACCGAGGCGCCGTGGAGTTGCTATCTGCCGGCGGCGCAGATGACGGCTTTGCGTGGTGCGGGAGAGAGCGCCGAAGGTGTGGTCGGGCGTTCGCTGTTCTCGGCGGCGGTGAAGGTCGACCGGGTGGATGAACGGGGAATCGGCGAGATCCTGCTGGCCGGGCCGCAGTTGATGGCGGGCTATTGGCAGCAGCCGGGGCTGACCGGTGAGGTGCTGGTGGACGGCTGGTTGCGCAGTGGCGACCTGGGGCGGATCCGGCCTGATGGATTGCTGGAAGTGCTTGGGCGCTGCAAGGACATCATCCGCAGCGGCGGCAAGTCGGTGCAGCCGGGGGAAGTGGAGCAGGCGCTGTTGAGTCATGGCGCGGTGCGGGAAGCCCATGTGTTCGGCAGGGCGGATCTGGAGTGGGGGGAGCAGGTGTGTGCGGCGGTGGTGCTGGAGCCTGGGGCTGTGGTGACGGTGGAGGAGCTGCTGGAGCACTGTCGCGGTTTGCTGTCGCGTTACAAGGTGCCGAGGCAGGTGCACTTCATCGAGGAGTTGCCGCGTTCGCATTATGGGAAGGTGCAGAGGAACCGGTTGCTGGCGGTGCTGGAGACCTAGACCGAAATACCTTGTTGCCATGCTTCTGATCATTCCTGGGCTGTTGTTTCTACCTTGAGGATTCATTCACAAGGAGAGTGACATGGACGGTCCAGCTTCCAACCGATTGCGCCGGGGACGGGTTTCGATTCCCGGACAGTTGTATCTGCTCACCACTACTGTGGATGGGCGTGAACCTGTGTTCGGCGATTTTGCTGTGGCGAGGTTGATGGTCGAGCAGTTGCGCCATGCCGAGCGGACCGGGATGGTCCGATCACTGGCGTGGGTTGTCATGCCTGACCATCTGCATTGGTTGATCGAGCTGGATCAGGTTTCGCTGACGACCTTGATGCGCCGGGTGAAATGCCGAAGTACCTGTTTGATCAACAAGGCCTGTGGCAGGCAGGGGCGTCTGTGGCAGCAGGGGTTTCATGACCGTGCTTTGCGCCGGGAGGATGATGTGGTTGCGGTAGCGCGGTATATCGTTGCCAATCCAGTGCGTGCCGGGCTGGTGTCGAAGGCTGGGGATTATCCGCATTGGGATGCGATCTGGTTGTGATTTCCGGATTGTGTGCTGTAGCTGATGGCCTTATCGCCGGCAA
>DQAA01000237.1 GCA_003523465.1 Pseudomonas sp. | reverse complement strand
GACCGCGGTGTTCCAGCCATTCTCGGCGGCGAACAGGCCGAGGGGGCCCAGCTCCGCCGTGCGCCCATGGCCACGCTGGTCGTGGGCATAGAGGGCGAAGCCGGCACCGCTGAGGGCTTCGCCGAGACGCTGGTAACGCCCTGCATGTTCGGCCATGCCGTGGGCCAGCAATACCACCGCGCGTACCGGCGTGGCCGGCAGCCAGAAAGCGTCGTAGGGCATGACGAGATGTTTCCAGGCAATGGATGCCCCTGAGTGTATAGCCGCTTCCCGGATCGGGTAGCGCGGTAACTGGAGATTCACAGGATCTATGACGACCCTTGGCATATTTGCCACCTGCGGCATTGCTGCTAACGTCGGCAGAACGCCGTTTTGCAAGCAGCAATCCGGACCGCACAGGCTCAGGACCGAGGACAATAATAAATGCACGNNCACGCCGATTTCTGGAACGACAAGCGCCCCGCTGGCGTACCTTCGCAGATCGACATGAGCACCTATAAGTCGGTGATCGAAGTATTCGAGCGCTCCTGCAAGAAGTTCGCCGACAGGCCGGCCTTCAGCAACCTGGGCGTGACCCTGACCTACGCCGAACTGGACCGCCATTCCGCCGCCTTCGCCGCCTATCTGCAACAGTGCACCGACCTCAAGCCGGGCGAGCGCATCGCGGTGCAGATGCCCAACGTCCTGCAGTACCCCATCGCCGTGTTCGGTGCCCTGCGCGCCGGGCTGATCGTGGTCAATACCAACCCGCTGTATACGGCCCGGGAGATGCGCCACCAGTTCAAGGACTCCGGCGCCCGCGCCCTGGTCTACCTGAACATGTTCGGCAAGCTGGTCGAGGAAGTGCTGCCGGACACCGGGCTGGATTATCTGATCGAAGCGAAGATGGGCGACATGCTGCCGACGGCCAAGGGCTGGCTGGTCAATACCATCGTGGCCAAGGTCAAGAAGATGGTCCCCGAGTACCACCTGCCCCAGGCGCTGCCGTTCAAGCAGGCGCTGCGCCAGGGCAAGGGCCATGGGTTGAAGCCGGTGCAATCGAGCCATGACGACATCGCCGTGCTGCAATACACCGGCGGCACCACCGGGGTGGCCAAGGGCGCGATGCTGACCCACGGCAACCTGGTGGCGAACATGCTCCAGGTCCTCGCCTGTTTCTCGCAGATCGGCCCCGACGGGCAGAAGCTGCTCAAGGACGGCCAGGAGGTGATGATCGCGCCGCTGCCGCTGTACCACATCTATGCCTTCACCGCGAACTGCATGTGCATGATGGTCACCGGCAACCACAACGTGCTGATCACCAACCCGCGGGACATCCCCGGCTTCGTCAAGGAGCTGAAGAAGTGGCGCTTCTCCGCGCTGCTCGGGCTCAACACCCTGTTCGTCGCGCTGATGGACAACCCCGGTTTCAAGGACCTGGATTTCTCCGCGCTGAAGGTCACCAACTCCGGCGGCACCGCGCTGGTCAAGGCTACCGCCGAGCGCTGGGAGCAGCTCACCGGGTGCCGCATCGTCGAGGGCTACGGCCTTACCGAAACCTCGCCGGTGGCCAGCACCAATCCCTACGGCCAGCTGGCGCGCTTGGGCACCGTGGGCATTCCGGTGGCAGGCACGGCGTTCAAGGTCACCGATGACGACGGCAACGAAATGCCCCTGGGCGAGCGCGGCGAGTTGTGCATCAAGGGGCCGCAGGTCATGAAGGGCTACTGGCAGCGCGAGGACGCCACCGCCGAAGCCTTCGATGCCGAAGGCTGGTTCAAGACCGGCGATATCGCGGTGATCGACCCGGACGGTTTCACCCGCATCGTCGATCGCAAGAAGGACATGATCATCGTCTCGGGCTTCAACGTGTACCCGAACGAGATCGAGGACGTGGTCATGGCCCACCCGAAAGTCGCCGCCTGCGCCGCCATCGGCGTGCCGGACGAGCGCTCTGGCGAGGCGGTGAAACTGTTCGTGGTGGCGAGGGAGGGGGGCGTGACCCTGGAAGAACTCAAGAGCTACTGCAAGGCGAACTTCACCGGTTACAAAGTTCCCAAGCACATCGTCCTGCGGGATTCGCTGCCAATGACGCCTGTAGGAAAGATCCTGCGTCGCGAGTTGCGCGAACCGGCTTGAGCAGCTACAAGCTATAAGCCGAAAGCTGCAAGATAGAGCGGTCTCGAACGCCATCTTGCAGCTTGGACCTTCAAGCTTGTAACTCCGTTTAGACCCTTTACTCTAAAAATGACCAATGAAATATCATTAGTCATTTTAGTGACCAGTTGGGCCGCTTTAGCTCTAGTAGGCCCCTGGTAAAGCTGTTACTCTCGGCGCGCTTCGAATCAGTCGGCTTGCAATAAATCGACATCAAATATCAATAATAATCGCATCGACGCGGTGAAGAATTCGCTGTTGCTGGAGGAGTGGCTTCCATGATCGAAAACTTTTGGAAGGATAAGTACCCGGCCGGGGTTGCCTCGCATATCAACCCGGACGAGTACCCGAATATCCAGGCGGTATTGAAGCAGTCCTGCCAGCGTTTCGCCGATAAACCGGCATTCAGCAATCTGGGCAAGACCCTGACCTATGGCGAGCTGTACGAGTTGTCCGGTGCCTTCGCTGCTTATCTGCAGCAGCACACCGACCTGCAACCCGGTGACCGCATCGCCGTTCAACTGCCAAACGTTCTGCAATATCCCGTCGCCGTCTTCGGTGCCATGCGCGCCGGGCTGATCGTGGTCAATACCAACCCGCTCTACACGGCGCGGGAAATGGAACATCAATTCAACGACTCCGGTGCCAAGGCCCTGGTGTGCCTGGCCAACATGGCGCACCTGGCGGAAAAGGTCGTACCGAAGACGTCCGTCAAGCATGTCATCGTCACAGAAGTCGCCGACCTCCTGCCGCCGCTCAAGCGCCTGCTGGTCAACAGCGTCATCAAATATGTGAAGAAGATGGTGCCCGCCTACAGCCTGCCGACCGCCGTCAAGTTCAACGACGCGCTGGCCAAAGGGCAGGGCAAGGCAGTCAAGGAGGCCTCGCCGGCCCACGACGACGTTGCCGTGCTGCAATACACCGGCGGCACCACCGGCGTGGCCAAGGGCGCGATGCTGACCCACCGCAACCTGATCGCCAACATGCTGCAGTGCAAGGCGCTGATGGGCTCCAACCTCAATGAAGGTTGCGAGATCCTCATCACCCCGCTGCCGCTCTATCACATCTACGCCTTCACCTTCCATTGCATGGCGATGATGCTGATCGGCAACCACAACATCCTGATCAGCAACCCGCGGGACCTGCCGGCGATGGTCAAGGAACTGTCGAAGTGGAAGTTCAGCGGTTTCGTCGGCCTCAATACCCTGTTCGTTGCCCTGTGCAACAACGAGGAGTTCCGCCGTCTCGACTTCTCCGCGCTGAAAGTCACCCTGTCCGGGGGCATGGCCCTGCAACTCTCGGTGGCCGAGCGCTGGCGCGAAGTGACTGGCTGCGCCATTTGCGAAGGTTACGGCATGACCGAAACCAGCCCGGTGGCCTCGGTGAACCCGGCGCAGAACATCCAGGTCGGGACCATCGGCATTCCGGTGCCGTCGACCCTGTGCCGGGTGATCGACGACGCTGGCAACGAGTTGCCGTTGGGTGAAGTCGGCGAGCTTTGCATCAAGGGCCCGCAGGTCATGAAAGGCTACTGGCAGCGTCCGGACGCCACCGACGAAATCCTCGATGCCGAAGGCTGGTTGAAGACCGGCGATATCGCGGTGATCCAGCCGGACGGCTACATGCGCATCGTCGACCGCAAGAAGGACATGATCCTGGTCTCCGGTTTCAACGTGTATCCGAACGAGCTGGAAGACGTCCTCGCCACCCTGCCGGGCGTGCTGCAATGCGCGGCGATCGGCGTACCGGACGAGAAGTCGGGCGAAGTGATCAAGGTGTTCATCGTGGTCAAGCCCGGCGTGACCCTTACTCGCGAACAAGTGATGGAGCACATGCGCGCCAACGTCACCGGTTACAAGGTGCCGCGCTTCGTCGAGTTCCGTGATGCCTTGCCGACCACCAACGTCGGCAAGATCCTGCGGCGCGAGTTGCGCGATGAAGAGCTGAAGAAGCAGGGCCTCAAGAAGATCGCCTGAGTCTGCTCGGGCCCTATCACCGGCGTTGCCGGCGATAGGGCCCGAAAGATCAACGCAGTTTTTCAAGCATCTGGTAGTACCACATCCCCGCCGCGAGCAGCGGATTCCCCAGCAGATCCCCCATCGGCACCCGCACATGGCTGCAGCCGGCGAAGGTGTCGAATTTCTCCAGCGTCCCCGTGATGGCTTCGGCCATGATCTCGCCCATGATGTGGCTGGTGGCGATGCCGTGCCCTGAGTAACCCTGGCAGTACCAGACGTTTTCCGACAGCTTGCCTAGTTGCGGAATGCGATTGACCACGATGCCCATGGCACAACTCCACTGGAACTCGATCGGCACGTCCTTCAGCGTAGGGAACGTCCGCTCGATGCATGGCCGCAGTTCCCCGGCGATATCCCGCGAATCCCGTCCCGAGTAATTGGCGCCGCCACCGAACAGCAGGCGGCCGTCGGCCGTCATGCGGTAGTAGTCGAGGACGAAGCGGCAGTCGTACACCGCCAGGTCATGGGGGTTAAGCTGGCGCGCCAGGTCCCCAAGCGGCGCGGTGGTGACGATGCCGCCCATGGCCGGAAAGATCTTGCCCTTGAGCTGGCGCTTTTCCAGCTTGTGATAGACGTCTCCTGCGAGCATCACCTGCTTCGCCTCGATCCGGCCCTTGGCGGTGACCACCGCCGGACGCGGGCCATGGACGATCTCCAGCACTTGCGAATTCTCGAAGATCAGCGCTCCCAGCCCATGAGCTGCGCGGGCCTCGCCCATGCACAGGTTGAGCGGGTGCAGGTGCAGGTTGCGCTGGTTCTTCAGCGCGCCGAGGTACAGCGGCGAGTCGAGGTAGCGGCGTACGCCATCGCGATCGAGCAACTGCACCTGGTCGCCCATGCCACGACGCTCCGCTTCCTCGGCAAACCCCCGCAGTTCATTCATGTGCGACGGCTTCATCGCCGCATGCAGGTGACCGCGCTTGAGGTCGCAGTCGATGCCATAGCGCTCGACCCGCTGCTCGATGATCTGGTGTCCGCGAAAGCGCAGGTTCCAGATGAAATCATCGACATCGTCACCCAGGCGGGCGCGCATCTGTTTGCGCATGGCTTCGTCGCCGGAAAGGCTGCCGGTAACCTGCCCGCCGTTGCGCCCGCTGGCGCCCCAGCCGATGCGATTGGTTTCGACGATGGCGACTTTCAGGCCACGCTCGGCCAGTTCCACGGCACTGGCGACGCCGGTGAAGCCGCCGCCGATGATCGCCACGTCGACCTCCACCGTGCCCTCCAGGGTCGGGTACCGGGTGGCGTCATTCAGGCTGGCGCTGTAATAGGAGGCGGCGCGCTGCGCGGAGCCCGGNNAAAGCTGCATTCATGATTCGGATCCTTGGCGGAAAAAGAGAAAGGGGGGTCAGGCCTGGGTCAGGCACCAGCGCCAGTCCTGCTCGCCGACTTCGGCCATGAACTGACGGTATTCGGCGCGCTTGACCGCGAGATAGACCCCGAGGAATTCGTGGCCCAGGGTGTCCCGCGCCCAGCTCGAACGCTCCAGCGCGGTGAGCGCGCTGAGCCAGTCGGTGGGCAGCAGTGATGTCGCCTGGGCGTAGCCGTTGCCCTCCACCGGCGCGCCGGGATC
>DQAA01000241.1 GCA_003523465.1 Pseudomonas sp. | reverse complement strand
CGCGCAGCTGGGTGCGCCCGGTGGGGATGTCGTCGGTGGCGAAGTTCATCGTCATGCCGATGGTGACCCTGGCGGCGTGCCATCTGTTCGGGCTCGGTGGCGAGGCGGCGATTGCCGCATTGCTGTTCCAGGCGCTGCCGACGGCCTCGTCGTCCTACATCATGGCNNAACTGGGCGGGGATGCGCCGTTGATGGCGGGGATCATCGCCGGGCAGACGTTGTTGGCGGCAGTGGCGTTGCCGTTGGCGGTGAGTAGCTTGCTGCCATGGATATGAAGCTCGTCATCTGGCACGTGGCCATCTCCTTTCTGTAAACCCTGACGACCCGGTGATAAGCTCTCGCCGCTCGTTAACACTGTGTTTTTTCAGGGGCGTCCCAAGTCCAAGTGCTGGCGGCGGCGCCCGGGTTCAGGAGAAGAGTGCAATGGATTTTGTAAAAACCGTGATGGCGGCTGCGTTGTTCGCGGCGATGCCTGCCTGGGCTGGGGAGATGACAGGGCCCCAGGCGAATGCCGTCAGGTCGGCGAACGAATATCTTGCTGGTCAGTCGTTCTCCAAGAAAGGCCTGATCAGGCAGCTTTCCTCCAGCTACGGAGAGGGCTATGAACTGGCCGACGCCACCGTCGCCGTGAACAGCCTTCGCGTGGACTGGTATCGCCAGGCGGTACTGAGCGCAAAGGATTATCTCGCAGGCCAGAGTTTCTCGCGCACGGGGCTGATCAGGCAGCTGTCGTCGAGTAACGGCAGCGATTTTGAGCAAGCCGACGCCACGGCAGCCGTTGACAGCCTCAACGTCGATTGGAATGAACAGGCCGCAAGATCCGCGCAAGACTATCTCAAAAGCCAGGGGTTCTCCTGCAAGGGGATGATCCGGCAACTGTCCTCGTCCGCCGGCGAGGGCTTCACCCAGAGCCAGGCCGAGTACGGGGCGAAACAGGCGGGTGCTTGCTGAAGCCATCGTCCGTTCGCCCGTGTTGCCGGCATGAATGACAAAGACTCCGTAATCGCCCGATTACGGAGTCTTTTTGCATCTGGCGGTAATCAGAAACTCCCGCGCAAGGTCAGCATGTAGTTGCGCGGCGTGCCATACCAGTTGCCATAGGCGCTGCTCGCTACCGTCTGGTAGTACTCCTTGTCGAACAGGTTGTTGCCGTTGAGGGCGGCGGTCCAGTGCTCGTCGATGCGGTATTCCACCAGCGCGTTCCACACCGCATAGCCGGCCTGGGTGTATTCGAAGCTGTTGGTGCTCGGGCTCAGCGAGCCGTCCTCGAGGCGGCGCTGGACATTGCCGGTCACGTAGTTGCGGCTCTGGATGGTGGCGCCACCGCCGACTTTCCAGTCGTTGAACTGGCCGGGCAACTGGTAGGTGGTGAAGAACTTGAACAGGTGCTTGGGCGTCTGGGTGCTCAGCGGGGTACCGACAGCCGCATCGTCGCCGGTCTTGCGCTGTTCGTTGATGTTGAAGGTGTAGCCGGCGCTGACCTGCCAGCCGGGGCTCAATTCGCCGGTCAGTTCCAGGTCCAGGCCACGGCTGACGATCTCGCCGCCGGCCACATAGCAGCAGGCGTTGGCGGTGGTGTCCTGGGAGAACACGTAGATCGCGTTGTTTTCCTGCTTGGTGTAGTACAGCGCGGCGGACAGGTTCAGGCGCCCGTCGAGCAACTCGCCCTTGGTGCCCAGCTCGTAGGTGTCGCCCTCGATAGGGTCGAGCGGGGCGAAGTCGGCGCCGAGGGTTTCGATCTGCGGTTTGTAGATCTGCGCGTAGCTGGTGTAGACCGACCACTGCGGGTTCAGCTCGTAGATCAGGCCGCCGTAGGGCGTGATGATGCCGCTGTCCTTGCCGCCATCCTTGCTGTCGGTGCCGAAGGACGGAACGATCGCGTGCAGGGTGCTGGAGTAGTCGGAATAGCGCGCGCCGAGCACGGCCTTGAGCGGGTCGGCCAGCTCCAGGCGAGCGGTGATGTAGGCGCCGTGCTTGCGGATGTCCCAGTCCGGGTACTCGTAGTACAGCGCCGGTTCCGCCGGCTTGGGCAGCGCGCCGATATCGGTGTCGAACACATTCACCGGCACGCGGGAGGTCCACTCGCTCTGGTCCGAGTAATTGCGCTGGATGTTCGAGTAGTCCACGCCCATCACCAGTTCATGGCGGCGACCCAAGGCTTCGAAGGTACCTTGCAGGTTGGCGTCGAACAGGTCCTGGTGGTTGTCGAAGTTGCGCACCACGCGCTGGAAGGTCGAGCCGGTGAGGGTGTCGGGGTTGACCGGGTTGCTGACTTCGCCCATGTCCTGCTCGGAGTCGTAGCGGATGCGGGTGAAGCTGCTGTTGACCTTCCAGTCGTCGCTGAAGCGGTGGTCGACCTTGAAGAAGGCTTCGGTGCGCCTGTAGTTGTTGGTCGACCAGTTGGCGGCGAGCTTGTCGCTGCGTGACAGGCCCAGCGGCGCGCCGGTGCTGTAGCGCGGCAGGCCGTTTTCCCAGTAGCCGTCCATGTCGCGCCATTCGTAGATGCCGCCGATGCTGACGGTGGTGTCGGGGTTGAGGTCGGCTTCGAGGGTGCCGTAGAGCACGTGCTTGTCGCTGTCGGCGCCGCCGTAGAAGTAGCGCTTGTCCTCGATCGAGGCAGCCAGGCGACCGCGAAGGGCGCCGTCGAAGCCCATCGGGCCGGTGACGTCTACCTCGCTGCGGTAGTTGTCCCAGCTGCCGGCGGAGGTGCTGAATTTCAGTTGCGACTCGGCGAGGGCGCGCTTGCGCACCAGGTTGATTGCGCCGCCGGGTTCGCCGGTGCCGCCGAACAGGCCGTCGGAGCCGCGCAGG
>DQAA01000491.1:242-6392 GCA_003523465.1 Pseudomonas sp. | reverse complement strand
ATACGGCAGACGTGGGACAGGTGCTCAAGCAGCGCCGCCTGGCTTTCAGGCGAGCCGAACACGTTCAGGCCGGTGGTGCCGAACAGCAGTGCCTGCATGCCGGTGATGGCGATGCCGCGCTCCGCCCACCAGGCCTTGACCCGCTCGATGTCCGCAGCGCTGGCCTTGGCCGGCTCGGGGAAGTACTTGCCCGGCGCGATGTCGATGGCGTCGACGGCAAAGCGCTGGAGCAGCGCGGCGACGGCTTCGTCTTCGCTGGGGTCCCAGGCAATGTTGGAAATGGCCAGTCTCATGGGGTCTTGTCCGCCTTGGGCTCGGACTGGGCGAAGGCACGCACAGCCTGGAGGGTTTCACGAGCGCTGTAGGTGTGCTTGCCGGTACCGCCAAATACCTCGGCGTAGCGGGTCTGCATGTCGTAGGTCGCCGCCGGGCGGTCGAGGACGTGGTCGAACGCCAGGCCGAAGCCCTCGTTCGCCACCCGCGCCACGCTCACCGGCGCGGCGGTCAGGTGCACCAGTTTCAGGCCCGCGGCACGGGCAACCTGGATGTCGTTCCAGAGGTTGACCATCGGATAGAACTGGAACACGCCGCGGCTATCGATGGCGTCGAGGTTGTTGTCGTTGAGGAAGTCGTAGATCACGTTCTTGCGCAGCCCAGGGCCAACCAGGCCCGGCAGGCGGATGATCAGGTGGTCGGCGAAGTGGCTCTCGACGAACTTCTCCAGGCGGCGACGGTTGAGGCCGTAGGCATGCAGGTCGTTTTCGTCGACGACGGTGTCTTCATCGACATCGATGGCGCTTTTGAAGACGTCAACGGTGCTGATCAGGATGAACGTCTTGCACTTGACGGTTTTCAGGTGGGCGATCAGGCCGTCGATCTTTTCGCGGTCGGCTTCGGGTTCGCGGTTGGCGATCCACTTCTGCGCAGGGGCGCCGGCACAGACCACGGTGTCGAAGGTCTGGCCGTCGATTTCGCCGATCGTCGTGGAGCGATAGAGCTTTTCGAAACGAGTTTGCTTGAGCAGGGTGCTCCCCACATAACCCGAGAATCCGACAAGAGCAGAAACCATAAAAACCTCTTTCTAAAAACGGTTACTTGGGAAGAATTTCAAGTTTGTTCGGGAAACCGCTCAGCTTGGGGTCGAACAGGTCACCGTCGAAATAAACGTTGATGTAGTCCTCGGAATAGGCGATTCGGCCAATGGTACGCGGTTCGGCGTTGCCCATTTTCAGCAGGTCGCCGATCGCCAGGGACTGACGGTTGACGAAAGTGTTCTGGGTGAAGAAGGCCGGCGCTGTGCGGCTGATGCCGTTTTCCCAGTTGCTGTCGGTGTAGTTCAGGGCGGTCACCTCGCGCACGTAGCGAGTAGTGTCGACGTCCGCGCGGCCTTGCCAGAGTATTTTGATCTGCTGTTCATCGTTCAGCTCGTACTGGCCAACGTCCAGGGCCTTGAAGCGGAAGTCGATGCGCGGCAGGTTGGCCATGCAGGAACCGCTGTATTTCGAGAACAACGGTGTCGAGATGTCGCGCTTCTTCCACGAGAAGTCCAGGTTGCTGACCGGTGCCTGCGGGTCGTCGGGGTAGGCGTGGAGCATCACCTTGGCAGACGGCTTGAAATCGCTGCAGCTGGCATTCACCAGCATGGCGTTGCGGTCCTTGAAGAACAGCACCTTGAAGCCATTGCCTACTTCGACCGAACCGAGGGATTCGGCGATGCGGGCGTCGATCTTCTTGTCGAAATGATCGACCCGTACAGCCTGTGCGACACCCAGCAGGACGAGCAGCGCAGCGACCGCGCAGCCCGTCAGCACGCGCTTGCCACCGAGGCTGAGGTTTCTGCGCCAGGCGAGGAAGGCACGCCCGAACAGTATGGCGCTGGACACGACGCCATAGGCCAGGGCCTGGATGAAACCGAAGTACCAGAGCACGTAGTTCAGCTGGGTGTGGACCCACGAGTGAGCCTTGGCAGCGACGAACCAGGAGATCGAGGCGAGGAAGTAGACCACCAGTACCGCAAGGACCTTGATGCCGATCGCCTGTTTTTTCGCCAGGGAATAGAGCAGGCCGAACAGCACGAAGATGCTGGCGATGTTCAAGCCCATGGCCGGAACGCCAACGATCACCGGGGTGACCCAGGTGCGCCAGTACATGGCGATGACATCGGTGATCGCAACGGTCAGGGACTCGCGCAGGATCGGGTCGAAGTGGCTCGGGTCGCCATAGGTGCGACGTTTCACATCCTGTTCGAGGATGTTGACCAGGCCTTGGGCGATGGTGTCGCCACGCATGCCGGCATGCACCAGCAGGGCGCAGATGAAGCCGAGCACGCAGGCGACGAAGGCCAGGCAGCCGAGGGCGAAGTTGGAACCGTGGCGGCGGTCACGCTGGCGGAAGAACGGTGCGATGACGAACACCGAGCAGGCGAAGAGGGTGACGTTGGACAGGTATTCGTAGCCGGCCAGGCTCTTCAGGAACACCGCCGCACCAACGCCGAACAGGCACAGTGCGCGACTGAGGGTGCTTTTCGACAGATAGGCCAGGGTGGCGAAGACCGCCGGCAGGAACCAGGTGAACGGAACCCAGTACAGGTTGCGGGCGAAAGACACTACCCAAGGCGAAGTGATCATCACCAGGAAGAACACGACGCCGAAGCGCCAGTCGTAGGCCCGGGTGAAGAGGAAGGCGAGAAGGGTGATGACCAGCGAGAAGGCAATCGAGTTGAACAACTGCAGGCCGGTGATATCGCTGCCGAACAGTTTGTGAAGTTCAAGGAAGATCACGCCCTGGATGCCGTATTGCGAGGCATACGGTGACAGGCTGACCGACTCGACGGCGTTGTTCTGGACGAAGCCGCGCCAGGTGTTCCAGATGTTGTCCGAACGTTCGCCGTTACCGTTGACCGTGACGAAGCCGAGGTTCCAGAGCGGGTCTGCGACGCCTTCGTCATGGGCAATGATGTTGCCGGCAACCAGACCCTGGGAGAATCGGTCGAAGTTGCCGAAGAAGCTGCTGTCAGCAGTGTGCAGGCGGTTGGACTGGAACACGCTGACACCGAGCAGAACGGCCAGGAGCAATCCTGCCCACAGGAAAATCTTAGAACTTGACGGTTTCATCCAGCCGCTCCAGTACATCGTAAATATTGTCGATCTTTCCACCCAGGACGGAGAAGCATCCCGGCAGTTGCACGTGTTCTTCGAAAAGAATCGGCCGCCCGTCGTCACCTTCGTTCTTGAGCAATACGGTTTTCACTTCGAACAACGAGTCGATATGCCGGGCATCGAGGATCGCCGGAATATAGCGGCCGACATCCCTGACCATGCGATCGGTACGGCTCTCGCGTTGGTAGTGGCGCAGTTTTTCGTACGGGTCGACACCGTCGGTGTCGTTCCAGTGCAGGTGCGGGGTATAGCGCACATGGGAAAGGGTGTGCAGGTTGCGCGCCGGGAACGGCATCATCGAGAAGAATGGGCCGTCCATTACCGTCACGCCGATCTCTTCGAGCACATCCGGCATCTGCATCAGCGCCATCTCGGTGATCTCGTGTTTGAGGCCGGTGCTCACGCCCGGGAACTCGCCTTTCATCACGTTCAGGCCACTGTAGGTGCAGTTGAACACGTACTTGCAGGGCAGTTGCTCGAGATCGCCATTGGCATTGCGGGTGATGACCTGCAGCGGCGCATCGGCCGTCCGGGAGACTTCCACCGCGCGGGTGTTGAAGCGCAGTTGCACCGCGCACTCCGCCAGCTCCCGCGAGGCCCAGGCGGCCAGCTTGGTGCTGTTGAAGGCATATTCCTCGACCTGGAACACTTCTTCGATCAGGCGCGGTTCGAACAGGGCCTTGAGGCGTGGAGCAGCGGGCTCGATGCTCGCGCCGATATCGCGGCAGAACCGCTCGAACTGCTTGGCGGTGACCTTGGAGTTGCGGCGCGCCACGGCGTACAGCTTGGTGAAGTCCTGCTTGACGACTTCGGGCCAGTCGGCCACGAAGCGCGGCAGGTTGATACGGCTGCGGTAGGCGGTGGTGAAGCTGCGCGGGTAGTGATAGCCGTTATGCACGCGCGCCTGGTTGTTGTACGAGGCGCGGGTCATCAGCGCGCTTTCGCTCTCCACCAGGACGATGCGTTTGAAACCACGCTGCTTGGCCAGGTAGATCGCGATGGCCGAGCCATAGAAGCCGCCGCCGACCACGACGGCATCGTAGAGAGCTGCGGACATCAGGACGTGTGCTCGTCAAGTACAGGCTTGGCGCTGACTTCTTCGATATTCAGCTTCTCGCGGCGGGTCATTCGCGCGCTGGTGAACTCCTGGCCGACGTGATAGAGCGGGCCTTCGTTCGACAGGCTGGCCATGTGCAGGATGTACTCGGCGAGTACCAGCAGCACCAGGGAAATCAGGAAGAACATGCCGGACTGCTGCAGGGACACGCTGATCCAGCCTGGAGCTACGTCGGTCTTGAACAGGCCGATTGCCAGGACATATACGCAATAGAACAGGTTGACCACGGCGCCGAACAGGGACAGCGAGGTCACCAGGCGCATGGGCGCGCGGGTGGTCGAAACCAGCAGGCGCATGCCGCGGTCGATGCTGTCGAGCAGGCGTTTTGGCCGTGCCGGTTGTGGCTTGGCGCTGTAGGTCAGGTAGGACTTGGCGAAGCCGCCGGTAGCCGGCAGGTGCCGGTAGGTCATGGCGGGCTGCGGGTGCTGCAGGATGAAGTTGATCACCCGCTTGCTGAGAATCCGGTACTGCGGCGCTTCCTTGGCCAGGTGCACGCCGTTGAACCAGTTGTAGAGGCCGTTGAACGCGGCGTATGCCGTGCGGTAGGCGAAGCTCTGCGCCGGCTTTTGCTGGTTGCTGGCGAACACCACGTCGGCGCCGCGCACCGCCTGGTCGAGCATTTCCGGAATGAAGGCGATGTCATCGGTCAGCGGATCGATAACCGCCACGAAGTCGCCGAGCGCGTTCTCCAGGCCAACCCAGGACGCGGTGTCGGCATCGACTTCCTTGGTCAGTGCGTACACCTGCAGGTTGGCCAGGGCGTTTTCGCCAGTCAGGCGCTTCATGACGCTGATGCTGTCATCGTCCGATGAGTTATCGACAATGATCAGTTCATAGTCGCTGACCGTGTTAGCAACTACCGAAGCTGCCTCCGACAACATCTTTTCGATAGTGTCCGACTGGTTTCGGACAACAAATACCACGGACAGGAAAACCGGAAAAAACGCCATTTCGACTCTCTTAGAAACAACCTTCGATATGAAAAAGCCAAAGCCTTCAATTGTTGCGGCGGACCCCGGCCTGGCGGGGGCGTTGCCACGGTGACGGTCTGGAGTTTCAGTAGCGGTATCCGGCGCCAGGCATTGCTCGCGGAACGCAGTCGTTCAGGCAATGGCAAGCCCGATCGTAGAAAGCGGAACGTGGGAAGTGGCAGCGTTCGTCCCTGAACAATCGGGTAGGCAAAGCCGGTTTCAGTACTTTGACTCCAGGAGAGCGACCGACGGTATCGCGGCGGCCAATTCTCGAATGGCGGGAAAAATACCAGAAATTTCCCGAGAGATTGTAAGAAATTGCCCGTGCGGTAGGGTAATCAATAAACGTACGCTGTCAGATCGTGTCGATAGCTTGGGCGGTCGCTGGCCGGAGCTTTGCGGAAATGGGCGGTGGAAGGCTTGATGAGGTGGGGCGGGATCGGTGCGGGGTGGAGCGCAGAAACGAAAAAACCGACTATAAAGTCGGTTTTTTCTGGATTTGGTGCCCCGAGGGAGACTCGAACTCCCACTCCTTTCGAAAACGGATTTTGAATCCGCCGCGTCTACCAATTCCGCCATCAGGGCATGTGGCGGCGGAGTATAAAGAGCCCCCTACCGTTGGTCAATCAGCTTTCATGGTCAATTTTTCCGCTTTCGGCTAAACTTCCCGGCCCTGTCGAACCCGTACCCCCACTGCCATGCGCGTCGCCGATTTTTCTTTCGAACTTCCCGATTCCCTGATCGCCCGCCATCCCCTGGCCGAACGGCGCGGTAGCCGGCTGCTGGTCCTCGATGGCCCGAGCGGTGCGCTGGCTCATCGGCAGTTCACCGATCTGCTCGAATACCTGCGCCCTGGCGACCTGATGGTGTTCAACAACACCCGGGTGATCCCGGCGCGCCTGTT
>DQAA01000491.1:0-207 GCA_003523465.1 Pseudomonas sp. | reverse complement strand
CGGTCGAGCAAGGCGCCCAAGCCGGGTTCGCAGATCCTGGTCGACGGTGGCGGCGAGGCGGAAATGGTGGCGCGCCACGATACGCTGTTCGAACTGCGCTTCGCCGAGGAAGTGCTGCCGTTGCTGGACCGGGTCGGGCATATGCCATTGCCTCCTTATATAGACCGCCCCGACGAAGGCGCCGACCGCGAGCGCTACCAAACGGTC
>DQAA01000672.1 GCA_003523465.1 Pseudomonas sp. | reverse complement strand
ACTGGGCGAAGCCGCGCGGCAAGGGCTGGAACAGTCGGATGTGGCGTTGCAGGCCATGGACGACATGCGCAATGCGGCGTTGGCGCGGATGCAGATCGTCGAGCGGGTGATGGGTCGGCTGGCCAGCCAGCGCGTGCTGGCGGGGGAGGCGGGGCAGCTGCNNTGACTGTTGCCTGGGGCTTGGGATCAGCTGGAGGTGTTGAAACCACCCCCTTCTTCAACAGTTTTTCGGTCATGGTCGCGCTTTTTCAGGTAGCTTACCGCCGCCAATCCAGAGTGGACCCTCTGCCCGAGACCTTTTGCACCTTATGTCATCGTTATCCGAATCTACTGCGTCGGTGCAGGCAATCGCCCTGCCGCACCCCAATTACCGCCCCGACATTGACGGCATGCGCGCAATCGCAGTCATTGCGGTCGTCCTGTTCCATGCCTTCCCGACGGTCTTCAAGGGCGGTTTCGTCGGCGTCGATGTGTTCTTCGTGATCTCCGGCTTCCTGATCGGCAGCATCATCATCGGCGGCCTGCAGACCGGGCGCTTCAGCTTCATGACGTTCTATGGCCGGCGAATCAACCGGATTCTTCCCGCGTTGCTGCTGGTGCTGGCCGCGTGCTGGGGGCTTGGCTGGGTGGCGCTGTTCCCCGAAGAGTTCATGCAACTGGGCAAGCATATTGCCGGCGGGGCGTCCTTCGTTTCCAACTTCGTGCTGCTGGACGAGCGCGGGTATTTCGATAATGCCTCGGACAGCAAGATCCTCCTGCACCTGTGGTCGCTCGGCATCGAGGAGCAGTTCTACCTGCTCTGGCCGCTGGTGCTGTGGGTGGCCTGGAAGGTGCGGTTCAACCTCCTGGCGTTGACCCTGGGCCTGGCCGCCACGTCCTTCGCCTTCAATATCGCGATCATGCAGACCGATGCGGTCGGCGCGTTCTATTCGCCCCATGCCCGGGCCTGGGAGCTGCTGGCCGGCACCGCGCTGGCCTGGCTTGCGCTGAACCGGCCGAAGTACCTGGAAAACGCCCGCGCCAGTGCCGGGCCGAGGTTTCGCAATGTCCTCTCGGTTGGCGGCCTTGGCCTGGTCTTGCTGGGCTTTGCGACGATCAACAAGGAACGCGATTTTCCTGGCTGGTGGGCGCTGATGCCGGTCGCCGGCGCGGTGATGCTGATTGCCGCCGGTCCCTTCGCCGTGATCAACCGCACCGTGCTGTCCAGCCGCTTGATGGTCGGGATCGGCCTGATCAGCTTTCCGCTGTACCTGTGGCATTGGCCGCTGCTGAGCTTTGCCCGGATCATCAAGGGCATTCCGCCCGACCCGGTGATGCGCGGGGGGGCAATCGTCCTGTCCGTCGTTCTCGCCTGGTTGACCTACCGCCTGGTGGAAATGCCGCTCAAGCGCCGCTCCGGCCGGGCCAAGCCCCTTACGCTCTGTGCGCTGCTGGCCGGCATGGGCCTGGTGGGCTTCTACACCTTCGACAAGGCCGGCCTGCCGGAGCGCTCGATCGACCAGGGCCCGGCTGCGGTGACCGCGCAGTTCGTGGGGTCCTACTGGGCCTACATGCGCAATCCGGGTTGCGAGGCTCGCCATCCGTACCCGGCGGCGTCCGAAGGGGCCTGGTGGTTCTGCATGGACAACAAGGACACGCCACCGACCCTGATGCTGATCGGCACCAGCTTTGCCAACCAGCTGTTCCCCGGACTTGCGAAAAACCCGGCGACCCAGGGCCACAGCATCCTGTCCATCGGCACCTGTGATCCGGCCAGCCCGGATATCACCACCGACCCCATCGTGACGCCGCCGCACCCGTGCTTCGGCGATCGCCCGCTCAAGCAGAAGCAGATGATCAAGTCGCTCATCGACCAGGCCGCAACGGTGGAGTACGCGATCATCGCCGGGTTGAGCGAGGACCCCGACGCGGACTACGGCGACAGGCTCGAGCGCTACATTGCCGAGCTTGAGGAAAAGCACGTCAAGGTCATCGTCTTCCTGCCTCATATCCAGCTCTGGGCCGACCCCCGGTCGTGTTACTCGCGCCCGCTGGGAGGGGTGCTGAGCAACTGCGTGCTGTCCTGGGATCGGTACCTGGAGATCAACGCGCAATACGCCCCCATCATCAGCCGGATCAGCCAGTCCCATCCCGAGGTCAGGTTCTTCGACCAGAAGGTCCTGACCTGCGCGGACGGCAAGTGTTGGGCGGTGCTCGATGGCATGCCCCTGTACCGGGACTGGGGGCACCTCTCCGAATACGCGAGCATCAGGATGGCGGAGTTGTTCGTGGAGTGGGCGAAGGTCAATGCGCCGGGGGTACTGAAGAACTGAAGGGCAGAACGCGCCCTGCTTGACTCTCCCCTCAGGGGGAGGGTCCATGCTGACGACCGGCCAAAGGAATGGAAGGAAGTCGCATGGGCAAGCTATGTCTGGTTACCGGCGCCAACGGGCATCTGGGCAACACCCTGGTGCGGGCGCTGCTGGAGCAGGGGTACCGGGTACGGGCAGGCGTGCGTGACCTGTCTGATGGCGCTCCGTTCGCCGGGCTCGATTGCGAGCGGGTATACGCCGAGTTACGCGACGAAGGGGCCATGGTCAAGGCGCTGGAAGGGGTGGAGGTGCTGTTCCAGGTCGCGGCGGTGTTCAAGCACTGGTCCCGCGAGCCTGAGCGCGAAATCGTCCAGCCCAACGTGGAAGGCGCTCGCACGGTGTTGCGGGCTGCCGCCAAGGCTGGTGTCGGCAGGGTCGTCTACGTCAGTTCGGTTGCGGCGGTCGGTCATGACGGCAGGTCGCTGGATGAGGACTGCTGGAACCAGGAGGCCGGCAATCCCTACTACAGATCGAAGATCCTCGCCGAGCGGGTGGCCTGGGAGACGGCGCAGGCGCTGAATCTCGACATGGTGTCGGTCCTGCCCTCGGCGATGGTGGGACCCAATGCCGCCCGCCTGACCGACACCATGGGCTTTCTCGACNNTCTCGACTCGATTCGCCGACGCCGGGTGCCGCTGGATCCGGATTTCCATTTCAACTTCGTCGATGTGCGGGATGTCGCGCAGGGGCTGATTCTCGCGGCGCAGAAGGGCCGGGCGGGGCAGCGCTACATTCTTGCCAATGAGCGTTCGTCTTCATTTGGAGTCATCGTCGATGCGCTCAACTGCGTGTCCGGTGGCTATCGCCAGCCTCCCCGTGCGCCGAGGTGGTTGCTGATGGTGTTGGCGGCGATCGAGGAAGGTGTGGCCAGGGTCAGTGCGAGGCCTGCGCAACTGCTGCGCAGCCAGGTGCGCTTGTTCCATGGCGTACGCCAGGAATACAGCATCGCCAAGGCCAGGACAGAGCTGGGGTTCAGCCCGCAGCCTCCCGAAAAGGTCCTGGAGTCGGCGTTCCGGTATCTTGAACAGCGGGCCATTTAGCTCGGGCACTGTGCGATCTACTGACGGGCTTTCACCTCAACAGATGTGTAGATACCCCATGCCCATCGCTGCGGTTCGGCGCCCCGNNCGCGGTCCTTGTGGGAGCTGGCTTGCCAGCGATAGGGTCGGTTCAGGCAACACGCATCCCGAGCCCGTTCACCACCCCTTCACCCCATGCATATCCGGCAACTTGTGCGCGATGCCCTTGTGGCAGTCGATGCAGGTCGCTTCGCCCTTGGCCAGCGAGGTGGAGTGCATCGCCGCGGCCCGCTTGCTTTGCCGGGTGAAGTCCATGAACTCGAAGTTGTGGCAGTTGCGGCATTCCCGCGAGTCGTTGGCCTTGAGCCGCGCCCATTCATGCTCGGCCAGGGTGCGGCGCAGTTCGAGGAACTTGTCGCGGGTGTCGATGGTGCCGAACAGCTTGCCCCAGACCTCCTTCGACGCCTGCATCTTGCGCGCGATCTTGTGCGTCCATTCATGCGGGACGTGACAGTCCGGGCAACTGGCGCGCACCCCGGAGCGGTTGGTGTAGTGGATGGTTTCCTGCAACTCGACATACACGTTGTCGCGCATTTCATGGCAGGAGATGCAGAACTTCTCGGTGTTGGTCGCCTCCAGGGCAGTGTTGAAACCGCCCCAGAAGATGATCCCGGCAATGAAGCCCCCAAGAGTGAGGAAGCCGAGGCTGAAGTACACGCTGGGCCGGCAGAGGATGCCCCAGTACTCCTTGATCAGGCCGAACAGTGCTTTCATGACGGTTCCTTACGGCTTGCGCGCGGCATTGGCATCGTCCTGCAGCAGCTTGTCGATGTTCTCGAAGCTGTTGCCCACCAGCGGTTTGGCGTCGCTCTGCACCACGTGGCACTGGTCGCAGAAGTAGCGCCGTGGCGAAACCGCCGCCAGCGGCTGGCCGTCGCGGTCCATGTAGTGGGTGATGCTGATCATGGTCGCCTGGGTTTTCGCGCTGTTGGCCCGGCTGTGACAGGTCAGGCACTTGTTGCCGTACTTGTCGATCTGGTAGCCGCGAATGCTGTGGGGAATGGTCGG
>DQAA01000674.1 GCA_003523465.1 Pseudomonas sp. | reverse complement strand
CCATCAGGCCACGCGGGCGCAGGCTGTCCAGCGACGCTTCGAAGGATGCCCGGCCGATCGGGTCGTAGGCCACGTCAACCTTCTTGCCGCCGGTAATGCGTGCTACATCAGCCGCCAGGGTTTGCGCATCGAACACCAGCACCTCGTCGCAACCGAGGGCACGGGCCTTGTCCACGCTGGACGGGCGAGAGACCACGCCGATCACGAAAGCCCCAAGATGCTTGGCCCAGGGCGCCATGATCGAACCCAGCCCGCCGGCCACCCCGTACAGCAACACGGTGCTCCCCGGTCCGACGGCATAGGTGGACTTGAGCAGGTACTGCGCGGTGATGCCCTTGAACAGTACCGCTGCGGCGTCTTCCATCGACACCGAGTCCGGCAGCTTCACCAGGCGTTCGGCGGGAAACAGCCGGGCGCTGGCATAGCCGCCGAGCGGTCCGGTGGCGTAGGCGACCCGATCCCCCACCGCCACATGGCTCACTCCGGCGCCAACCCTCGCGACCCTTCCTGCACCTTCCAGCCCGAGACCGCCGGGCAGCGGCACGGGCACCGCACCTTTGCGCTGGCTGACATCGAGGAAATTCACGCCAATGGCCTCCTGCTCCAGCCAGACCTCGCCCGGACCTGGATGCAGCACTTCCGTCGGCTGAAGCTCTAGAACCTCGGGGCCGCCTGCCTGGTTGAACCGTATCGCGCTGGTCATCTGCCGTACTCCTCGCCGCCTGGGCGATCATTGAATGTGCGGCGAGTATGTGAAGTCGACGAACAGGCAACAAGATAGCCCGATTGCAGTTCATTGCTGCAGGATCTGCAGCAATCCTGCTGGTCGAGTTCACTCTTCTGGAACGTGCGTACTTCTTTCAATTGCGCAGCGACCTGTCATTTGTTACTGATCTGCGACCTGATCAGGACTGGAATTGCCCGATGTCGTCCCTCGCTACTACCGAAGCTGTCTGGATAGAAACCCCGTTTGGCCCGTTGTTCGCCCGCCGCTGGTTCCCGGCCCGGACCGACAGTGCACAGCCGGTGATCGTGTTGTTCCACGACTCCCTGGGTTGCGTCGAACTCTGGCGCGACTTTCCCCGGCAACTGTGCGAACGCACCGGCTTGCAGGTGGTGGCCTACGATCGCCTGGGCTTCGGCCAGTCGGCGCCCCGTCCTGGCCCGTTGCCGCTGGACTTCATCGAGGAAGAAGCCGCGCGTTTCTTCCCGTTGGTGCGCGACGCCCTTGGTATCGGCCGCTTTATCGCCTTCGGCCATAGTGTCGGCGGCGCCATGGCCAGTGCCTGCGCGGCGCGTTTTGCCGTGGAATGCCTGGCGCTGGNNTCGGCCCAGGCCTTTGTCGAGGACCGCACGCTGGAAGGCATTCGCACGGCCAAGGCGCAATTCCAGGAGCCCGGTCAACTCGAACGCCTGGCCCGCTATCACGGCGACAAGGCGCAATGGGTGCTGGATGCCTGGACCGAAACCTGGCTGGCGGACGCCTTTGCCCACTGGACCCTCGAAAGCATGGTCGGCCGCCTGCACTGCCCGCTACTGGCCCTGCATGGCGAACTGGACGAGTACGGCTCGGCGCTGCATCCGCAACGGATCGCCGCGCTGGCCGGGGATCGTGGGGAGGCGGTGATTCTCGCGGGACGCCACCATGTGCCCCATCGCGAGGATCCCGCGCTGGTGCTGGACAAGGTGGCGGACTACCTCGGCCGTATCGGCTGAGCCGGTTCGAGGGTGGCGAGGTCCAGGAGGGTGAAATGGCCTTTGGACCAGCCACCCGTGTCGATATGCCAGACGTTGCCCAGCACCTTCACGTCCAGTACCGGGGTATGCCCGACCAGCAGCGCGCGCAGATCATCGACGCCCCGTGGGTTTTCTTCCTTCAGACGCAGCCGCGACCATTGGCAGACCTCGCGGATTTTCGCCGGGATCGGTGTTTCAGCCAGCAGCGGTAGCAGATCGCGCCAACGGGTCAGCGGGCAGTCGGCATGCAGCAGGCCAACCGGGCCGTGCTCCGTTTCGACTTCGAGAGCCAGCGGCAGTTGCTCGAAGCGTTCGGCGAAACGGAGCTGATCACTCTCCGCCAGATCGAGAAACCAGCCACCGCCCGCCGCGCGGTACATGGCGTAGTCCAGCCATTCACCGCGCACGTGGGAAATCGCCAGGGCTTCGTGATTGCCCTGCACCGCGTGAAACCACGGTTGCGCCAGCCAGTCCAGGACCTCCTCGCATTCCGGGCCGCGGTCCACCAGGTCGCCGACGCTGAACAGGCGATCCCGCGTCGGGTCGAACTCCACCCGTTCCAGCGCCTCGCGCAGGCGGGAGAAATGCCCGTGGACATCGCCCACCGCAAGATCGCGTCCGTGAAGATTGCGGGAAAAATGAAGCACCGTGCTCATGGCCTCGCTCCTGCTCTGCAACGCCGGTTTGCGGGCGTACAATGCCAGCTTGCGGGTTAATTGTTTCCAGAGGTGAATCATGCGCCTACCCCTGATACTCGCCAGCCTGGGCCTGCTGCTTTGCACCAGCATGGCACAAGCGGCTACAGCGACCGTCGAAGTTACCTACATACATCCAGAAAAATTCCGCGATGCCAGCCTGCGCGGCAATGGTTACGCCCGTGGTGCCGACGAGCAGGTGCTCAAGCAGTTGCGCATTTATCTGCAATCCCTGGGCAAGCGCTATCTGAAAGAAGGCCAGAGCCTGCACATCGACATCCGCGATATCGACCTGGCCGGACGTTATGAGCCGTGGCAGACCCAGGCCAACTCGGTGCGTTTCATGCGTGATATCACCTGGCCCAGCATCGACCTGCACTACCGCCTGGAACAGCAGGGCCAGGTGCTGAAACAGGGGGACCAGCGGGTCGACGACAAGTTCTACCTGCAACGCCCCGGACGCCTGGGCAACAACGACTCGCTGTACTCGGAAAAAGCCATGCTTAACGACTGGTTCCGCCACCTGGTAAAACCCTGACGCCACCATTGCTTTTTTCAGGCACTGCTACACTGAAACGGCTTACAGGAGGAACGAGTCATGTCCGACACAGACATCAAAACCCTGCTCACCCTCATCAACCATCGCCAGGACAACCTGGCCAGCGCCTGCAAGGAAATCGCCGACTGGATCGACCGCCAGGGCGACCTCCCCGCCGCAGGCAAGATCCGCGAAAGCCTGCGGGCTGTGGAAGCGGAAGAAGTCATGGTCAAGCGCACCTTGACCACGCTGTCACTCGACAGGCCACTACCGCGCTTCCGCCATTAAGCTGGACGGCGACCTTCACTCATCCAGGTGATCGTCGTGATCCTCGTCGTCCAGCACATCCAGGCCGTATTCCTCGTCTTCGTCCTCGACGTCATCGAACATCGGGTCGGCGTGCTGCTCGCCTTCCTCGTCGTCGTGGAATTCACGGTCGAGCAGATGATCGTGCTCGGGCTCGGGGAGCTCGTCTTCGTCGTGCATGGGCGGTTTCCTGCGTACTCAAGGGAAATGACGGCGCCTGTATAGGGCGTCGTCCGCGTCGCGTCAACGTTTACAGGCGCTGACTCATCTGCACGAGAGCCACGCGATTGCCGTCGGGGTCCTGGCGTTCCTCGATACCGAAGGGCACGAACCCCAACCCGGGATACAGCAACAGCCCGGCGGTATTGTGGTTGAAGCACGAGACTTTCATCTCCCGCGCCTGATGACGGCTGCGCGCCAGCGCCATCATCTGCTCCACCAGATAACGCGCCACTCCACGACCACGGGCGCCCGGCGACACCAGGACATTACCCAGCGAACACGTACCGCCTTGCTCCCACTGATAGAAATTGGCGAAGGCCAGCACCTCGTCGCCCTCCACCACCACGCTGGAATCGCTACGCTGGGCGACGGCAGCGGCGAGTTGATCCGCCGTCAGCGGCCAGGTGCATTTGGGAAAGAAGAAAAATGCCTCGTCCGCGGATTGGGCGAAGGTGCAGATGGTCGCAATATCACTGCTCTGGACGGGACGGAAACTCAGGCTCACGGGCATGCACCTCGGCAGATATGGCTACTGGCCACGACCGATCAGTTAACTACACTGGTCCAGGCCTGTAAACGATGCCGGCAGCCTTGGCCTTGACCGCTCTAGCTCAAGTCATGCAGGGCAATACAAGGCTTTAGGCGGATATCATTCCGACCCACCAAATGATAACCTTTCGCAACTCTGAGTTACCGCCCAGGGAAGGGACATGCAGGACAAGTACGAAATCCATTATGTAAAGAACGGCCTGAAGAAGGTCGTGGTCACCAATTGCAACGGCATGAACTGGCTCGAAGCCTGGAAAGCCGCCCTGCTGATCGACGGCACCTGCGCCGGCGCTACCGTCGGCCTGCGCTGCATCGATGACGCCATGCTAAGGGCCGGAGAAAGCGGAATCAGCAAGGTGCGCTGGAACAAGGCCAGCCATATCGCCTCCTGGAGCGAGCGGGCCAGGTTGAGTGAGAACAAGCTGCTGGTGAAGCAAATCGATTGAGCGTCAGGCAGGCTGGAGGTTGCGCAAGGGGACCCAGCCTGTTTTCTCTTGCAGAGCCTCGGGATCAACGCAAGAACACCATACCCAACCGTTTAGCCGTCGCCCGCCGAAGAGCCTCTGCCCCGGCTCGACATCCAGCTCCCGCGCCGTGTAATCCTCCAGCGCTACTCCCTGCCCCGGCGCCAGTCGCCGGATAACCTGCTCAGGCACCCAACCGCCCTGCTGTCCCGCCGCCTCGCAGAAATACCAGTTGTCCCAACCTTCATCGCCTTCATATGCCTCTCCCACCTTCAACGGCGTCCCGCGAACAAAGGTAATGGGCTCGGAAAATTCGCTGCGATGGGCTTGGATAACCAGGTATTGCATGTCGCCTTCCTTGCTGGACAGAAGCACGCATCCTAAACAGCCCGACGAGCATTTCCCACAAGACCGTCATACAACTCCCCCGCAAGCTGTGCGACAATGCGCGCCAAAATTCGGCCTCACCCCGCCTTCACTCCTCCGACAGCCCGGTCCCGACGTGCATTCACCACACGCCGGATGAGCGCGTCTGCTCCCGGGTTGCAAGGCGTCACCCCAGTTATTGACAGGTAAGTACTTTGATTTCCACCGCTAACATCACGATGCAGTTCGGCGCCAAACCCCTGTTCGAGAACGTTTCCGTCAAGTTCAACAACGGCAACCGCTACGGCCTGATCGGCGCCAACGGCTGCGGCAAGTCGACCTTCATGAAAATCCTCGGTGGCGATCTGGAGCCAAGTGCCGGCCAGGTCATGCTCGAGCCCAATACCCGCCTCGGCAAGCTGCGCCAGGACCAGTTCGCCTACGAGCAGTTCACCGTGATCGACACCGTGATCATGGGCCACGAGGAGCTGTGGAAGGTCAAGGCCGAGCGCGATCGCATCTATTCGCTGCCGGAAATGACCGAGGAAGACGGCATGGCCGTCGCCGAGCTGGAAACCGAGTTCGCCGAGATGGACGGCTATACCGCCGAGTCCCGCGCCGGTGAGCTGCTGCTGGGCCTGGGTATCCCGCTGGAACAGCATTTCGGCCCGATGAGCGAAGTCGCTCCCGGCTGGAAACTCCGGGTGTTGCTGGCCCAGGCGCTGTTCTCCGATCCGGAAGTGCTGCTCCTCGACGAACCAACCAACCACCTGGACATCAACACCATCCGCTGGCTGGAAAGCATCCTCACGGCGCGTAACAGCACCATGATCATCATTTCCCACGACCGTCACTTCCTGAACTCGGTCTGCACCCATATGGCCGACCTGGACTACGGCGAGCTGCGCCTGTTCCCGGGCAACTACGACGAGTACATGACCGCGGCGACCCAGTCCCGCGAGCAACTGCTGTCGGACAACGCCAAGAAGAAAGCCCAGATCGCCGAGCTGCAGACCTTCGTCAGCCGCTTCTCGGCCAACGCCTCGAAAGCCAAGCAGGCCACCTCCCGCGCCAAGCAGATCGACAAGATCCAGCTGGCCGAGGTCAAGCCGTCGAGCCGGGTCAGCCCGTTCATCCGCTTCGAGCAGACCAAGAAGCTGCACCGCCAGGCCGTGACCCTGGAGAAAGTCTCCAAGGGCTTCGAGGGCAAGCAACTGTTCAAGGACTTCAGCTTCACCGTCGAAGCCGGCGAACGCGTAGCGATCATCGGCCCGAACGGTATCGGCAAGACCACCCTGCTGCGCACCCTGGTCGGTGAAATGACCCCGGACAGCGGCGCGGTGAAGTGGACCGAGAGCGCCGAAGTCGGTTACTACGCCCAGGACCACGCCCACGACTTCGAAGAGGACCTCAGCCTGTTCGACTGGATGGGCCAGTGGACCCAGGGCGAGCAGGTGATTCGCGGCACCCTGGGCCGGATGCTGTTCTCCAACGACGAGATCCTCAAGTCGGTGAAGGTGATTTCCGGTGGTGAGCAAGGCCGCATGCTGTTCGGCAAGCTGATCCTGCAAAAGCCCAACGTGCTGGTGATGGACGAACCGACCAACCACCTGGACATGGAATCCATCGAGGCCCTCAACCTGGCCCTGGAAAACTACCCGGGCACCCTGCTGTTCGTCAGCCACGACCGTGAGTTCGTGTCGTCCCTGGCCACCCGCATCATCGAACTGAGCCCGACCGGCGTAGTCGATTTCAGCGGCACCTACGACGACTACCTGCGCAGCCAGGGCGTAGTGGTCTGATAAGCGAGCGGCCCAGTCCCACATGTTGGGACTGGGCCGCGTCATTATCGATTAATTCGTTAGCCTGCTTTCTTTTGTCCTCGGGCGCAGCCATG
>DQAA01000097.1 GCA_003523465.1 Pseudomonas sp. | reverse complement strand
GCACCTGCCGGCGCCGCCGCAACCGCCGAAGACTACCGATGGCCGCCCGGACTGGGCTGCCGAGCCGTTCGAATGCCTGTTGTTCGACGTCGCCGGGCTGACCCTGGCGGTGCCGCTGGTGTGCCTGGGTTCGATCTACGCCCTGGCCGGCCAGGAGCTGACCCCGCTGTTCGGTCAGCCGGAGTGGTTCCTCGGCATCCTGCCGAGCCAGGCCGGCAACCTCAAGGTGCTGGACACGGCGCGCTGGGTCATGCCCGAGCGCTATCGCGACGACTTCCGCGAAGGCTTGCAGTACGTGATTTCGGTGCAGGGCTACGAATGGGGGCTGGCGGTGCATCAGGTCAGCCGTTCGTTGCGCCTGGACCCGAGCGAGATCAAGTGGCGTTCCCAGCGTGGCCAGCGGCCATGGCTGGCCGGCACGGTCATAGAACACATGTGCGCATTGCTGGATGTCGCCGAGCTGGCCGAGCTGATCGCCAGTGGCGCCGTCAAGAACATGCAGCTGGGACATAAATGATCGGTCGCGCATACCGGCGCGATCGCACTGAGCACTCCGCCGACGGCGGTTTATGAGGGTTAGGGGAATGAAAAAGACGTCTGGACAAGGTTCCGAAGATCCGATCCTGCAGTGGGTTACCTTCCGCCTGGACAACGAGTCCTACGGCATCAACGTGATGCAGGTCCAGGAAGTGCTGCGCTACACCGAGATCGCTCCGGTCCCGGGCGCGCCGAGCTACGTGCTGGGCATCATCAACCTGCGCGGCAACGTGGTCACCGTGATCGACACCCGCCAGCGTTTCGGCCTGGTGCCGAGCGACATCACCGACAACACTCGGATCGTCATCATCGAGGCGGACAAGCAGGTGGTGGGTATCCTGGTCGACAGCGTGGCCGAAGTGGTCTACCTGCGTCAGTCCGAAGTGGAAACCGCGCCGAACGTCGGTAACGAAGAGTCGGCCAAGTTCATCCAGGGCGTCTGCAACAAGAATGGCGAGCTGCTGATCCTGGTCGAGCTGGACAAGATGATGACCGAGGAAGAGTGGTCCGAGCTGGAGAACATCTGAGTTGATTCTGGAGGTTGCGGTTGTATTCCTGGCGGTGCTGTGGGCGGCCAGCGTCTGGCTGTTCATCAATTACAGCAAGCGCCAGCGCGAGATCGCCGCGCAACAGGCCCAGGGTGATGCGCTGAGAGACCAGCGCATCAAGGACCTGCACAAGCGCCTGGACGATTACCAGAACCTGTCGGTGTCCATGGGTGATGCCTTGCACGAGATGCGTGCGACGGTCGCGCCCTTGCCGGAAAAACTGCTGCAACTGGAACAGCGCGACCCCAACAGCCTGTCGTTTGCTCAGGCGGCGCGGCTGGTGGGGATGGGCGCCAGCGTCGACGAACTGACCCAGACCTGCGGTTTGACCCAGGCCGAGGCGGAGTTGATGAGGAAGTTGCACAAGAGCTGAGTCTTTCGGTGCCTTTCAAGGCTCATCGTTTCATGGGTATCTACACATCTGCTCAACCTGTGGGCATCTCGCGTTACCGGATGCCCACATCAGCCCTCCACTCGGCATTCAGGTACTCACCCAGGAATTGGCGCTGCCAATCCGCGCAATGCGGTTCAACGGCAGGTATTCCCGCACCGCCCCTTCATACGCCTGCATATCAATGAACGGCGTGGCATTGAAGTTCGGCATCACATAGAAATTATTGATCTCCCGCAGCAGCCGCAGCGCGGGCAACTGGCGCATGGCGACGTCGGTCAGCATGCCCGGCCCGCACAGCCGGTTGAGGGTCGAGGTGTAGTCGTGAAAGGCCCTGGGGTCCAGCGCGCGGTCGGGTCTGCTGGCGTAGAACCCTGGATTGGCCAGGTAACGCGCGCGCAGCTCCTTGATGATTGCCAGCACCGTCGGGTTGCGGGGATGACTGCCGATCATGCTGCCGTTGAACTGCACATTCATCCCCAGCAGTTCGTTGGACACCGGCGGGTGCAGCAGCAGGCCGTCGGCGGTGGTTTTTAGCGCGAGGTTGCGCAATCCGCCCGCGAGCAAGGTGTCATCCACGTCCATGTACAGGCCGCCCTCGTGATAGAGCAGGTGGTAGCGCAGTACGTCCGAAGCGGACGAGAAGTTGCGCGCCCGCCCGCCATTGCCATCGATCGCGGCCTGGTACTGGGCGAAGCCCGGGGTTTGGGTGAATGCTTCGTAGACCGCCTGGTCTTCCAGCGGCAGCACGATCAGCGACGGCGCCCGTTGTTGCAGCAGGCGCAGGTTGTTCTCGAACGCCTGCGGCCAGCTTCGCGACAGGTAGAAACGGTAGGCATAGCCAGCTTCGCTCAGGCGCTCGGCGTTGCTGGCGATATTGGCCAGCAGTTCTTCGTCGAGGGTTTTGTCGCCAAGCCAGACGCTCATGGCATGCCGGGGAATCTCGCGCAGGCTTTCCCCAGACGGTGCCAGGGGGATTTCCACCGGTAGCGGCAGGTCGACACCCAGCGCCCGCAGGCTGGCCCGGCGGGTGGAGTGATCGATGAGCCGACCCTGCGGAGCAGGCACCAGCGCCCGGCTGCCTTGTCGAGCGACGTAGGCGGGCGGGTCGATCTGGTTGAGGTCGCTGGCGCAGAAAAACGCATCGCTTTCCAGGTCGTAGACCACATCGGTGAGGTAGCCATTGACGCTGGCCCGCAGGTAGTCCGCAGCGCCGTCGTAGCGCGGTGTGCGGATCACTGCACCGGCCGTGGCGGCATCCGCCTCGTCGAGAGGGGCGATGTCCTCGGGGATATGGAAGTAGTCGAATGCCGGATCCAGCGGCAGTCGCGGTGGTTCCAGCGGGCTCAGGCGATAGCCCAGGCGTCCGTTGAACCGCCCGGGCACCACGAACTCCGCGGCATGCAGGCGAAACAGCGCGCTGGCCCGGCGCGCACCTTCGAGGATCAACGGCTGGGCGTTGAGCAGGCCGTAGGCGGCGATTTCGACGTTGTCGGCCTGGTCATCGAGGGTTCTGCCATTGACCACCTCGTCCATGGCCAGGCTGAACTGCACCAGGCTGCTGGACGCATAGAGCAGGCCCAGCTCCGGCACTGCCACCACTAGCGGGGCCAGCAGGTTGGTGGTGCAGACCAGGTAGTCGCGCCATTGCGCCTTGCGCACCTCGCTTTGGCTGGTGATCAGGCTGTCGGCATCGGCGAGGGTGCGCAGGCGCTGGCGCTCGGTCAGGGCGGCGAACAGGTCGTCCGGCAACACCGGGCTGTAGGTGTCGGTGCGGTAGTTGATGTAGGCGGCGGGATCCCAGCGTCCGTCCGTGGTAAAGCCGGGGCGGTTGGGAGGCAGGCGGTGAAGGGCGGGGTAGGCTGCCAAGCCTTCGAGGGCGGTACGCAGGCCGCTGAAGTCCAGGCCATCCGGTTGGTCGGCGAGGGCGAAATGCCGGGCCAGGGTCTCGCGGATTTCGGGTGACCGGCATTGCTGGCTGATCCAGCGCTGCATCTGTCCTTCATCGGCGAAGCCGTGCAGGGGTGAGGCGTTGCCGGGGATGTAAAGCAGGACATGGGATGACTGGCGGTCCTGCATCCAGATCAGGTCGGTCGCCGGGTAGCCGTAGATGTTCAGCGCGCGTGCGCGGAAGCCAGGGGAACGGGTCNNCAGGAGCCTTGCCGCTTCGTCCAGCGAGCCCTCGCTGACTTGCTGGTTGCAGGCGGCGATGAAGGCCATCCTGGCCAGGGTGCGATGGCTGGCCTGGGCCGTTTGCCAGTAGTGGTTAAGTCGGGCCTGGAAAGTCTTGTGGAAGTCGAGGTTCCAGATAAAGCCCTGGAGGGCTTCGATCGACACGTCGATGCGGGTCCGGGGGCTGTATTCCTGGGGCTCGCTGCGTCGGAACAGG
>DQAA01000569.1 GCA_003523465.1 Pseudomonas sp. | reverse complement strand
AGATAAAGGAAAATTAGGACATAGTGGTTCTATCCTATTGATATAAATAGAATTTCACTTGGCCTGTTTGTCCCGCCTGCCTCATGCCCGGAAGCGTCTATGCTGATCTATTTGCATGCATAGGGGCTGAGCGATGGCGGCTTTGGAGAGAACGGCATATCCACGACTAGCAACTACCCTCAGTGCGAAGGACTTACACCGCAACTATTCGCTTTCCTCAGGAGAGCTTGACTGGATTTCCAGGACAGCTCGTAGCCCAGCCCTTTCCCTTGGGCTGGCAGTCCAGCTCAAGGTATTCCAAGAGCTCCATTACTTTCCTCCCCTAGACGAGATACCTCCAGAAATCACTGACCACATCAGGAATACACTCGGTTTTGGCCCTCGTATCACTTCCCGCTATACCAACTCGCGTACTTTTTATAGGCATCAGGCGGCCATTCGTGAGTACCTCCAGATCAAGGCTTTCTATGGTAGTGAAGCGCTCACCATAGCTCTCCACCTTGCGCACGAATCTGCCGAGGTACTCGACCAGCGGGCGGATATCATCAATGTGCTGATCGGCGAGTTGCTGCAGCGCAGCTACGAACTCCCAGCCTATTCCACCCTCAATGACGCTGCTGAGGATGCCTTAGTTGCAATGCAGGAGCGGCTATTCAATCTCGTTGTGACCAGGGCGCCAATTGAGGTGGTCTACAAACTGAAAGAACTGCTCGAAACGGATTTCGGGCGACGCCAAAGTGACTTCAACGCCCTCAAGCAGGCACCCAAGAAGCCATCCCGCAAACACTTGGAAGTGCTGATAGATCACATGGCTTGGCTCGAGAGCTTTGGGAATCTAGATGCCATTTTTGATGGAATCGTCGATACCAAAATCCGCCACTTCGCTGCCCAAGCTGCGGCGTCGGACGTCGCCGAGCTTAAGGACTGTTCGCTGCCGAAGCGTTACACGCTGATGCTTGCCTTGATCTATCGGATGCGCGTGCGGACTCGGGATCACCTAGCCGAGATGTTCATCCGGCGAATCTCTACGATTCACAAACGTGCCAAGGAAGAACTAGAGCAAATCCAAGCACGGCAACGTCAGAAGCTGGAGCAGCTGGCGGCCACCCTGGACGGTGTGGTGCAGATTTTGGTTCAGGAACCGGATGACCAAGAGGCAGGTAGCCTGATTCGGGAATACCTCTCCCCCGACGGCAACCTGGAACGGTTACGCGAAACCTGTGCCGAAGTCCAGGCTACCGGCGGTAATAACTACCTGCCGTTGATCTGGAAGCATTTCAGGTCCCATCGCTCGCTGTTGTTCCGTCTCAGCCACCTTCTCCAACTGGAGCCCACGACTCAGGATCGGTCGCTGGTTCAGGCACTTCAACTGATACAGGACAGCGAGAATTTGCACCGCGAGTGGATCGACGAGCACGTCGACTTGTCGTTTGCGTCGGAGCGCTGGGTCAAGGTCGTTCGTCGTCCTGCCAGTGAGGGGCCACCGACCAACCGGCGCTATCTGGAAGTTTGCGTATTCTCCTACCTGGCCAACGAACTGCGATCCGGTGACATGTGCGTACAAGGGTCGGAATCCTTCGCCGACTATCGCAAGCAGTTGCTACCCTGGGACGAATGTCTCCAGCGACTACCAGCCTACTGCGAAAAGATGGAACTGCCTGGCACGGCGAAGGAATTTGTTACCTCCCTCAAGACCCAGTTGGAGGAAACCGCGCAGCAACTGGATGACAAATTCCCCTCTTGCCGAGGGGACGTATCGATCAACGAAGCCGGCGAACCGGTATTGCGCCGAGTGACGGCGCGCGACATCCCGCCATCGGCCATCTCGCTACAGACGGCCCTCATGCAACGCATGCCGGCCAGGCACGTACTCGACATCATGGCCAACATCGAGCACTGGATTCAGTTCACTCGACATTTCGGGCCGATGTCCGGCAACGAGCCAAAGCTCAAAGAACCTGCCGAGCGCTACCTGATGACGATCTTCGCCATGGGTTGCAACCTCGGCCCCAGCCAGGCCGCGCGGCATCTGGCCGGTAATGTCACCCCCCACATGCTTTCCTATACCAATCGCCGTCACCTCTCGCTGGAGAAACTGGACAAGGCTAACCGCGAGCTGGTGGAGCTCTACCTGCAGCTCGATCTGCCCAAACTCTGGGGCGNNGGCTGCGGACGGCACCCAGTTCGACTTCTATGACGACAACCTGCTGGCCGGCTACCACTTCCGCTACCGCAAGATGGGAGCCGTTGCCTATCGGCATGTGGCCAACAACTACATCGCTGTATTCCAGCACTTCATCCCCCCGGGCATCTGGGAGGCAATTTATGTAATCGAGGGGCTGCTCAAGGCCGATCTCAGCGTCGAAGCTGATACGGTGTATTCCGATACCCAGGGCCAGTCGGCCACGGTGTTCGCCTTCACTCATCTGCTTGGTATCAACCTGATGCCACGCATCCGCAATTGGCGCGACCTGGTGATGTGCCGGCCGGATCGCGGCGCTGCGTATAAGCATATCAACCGCCTGTTCACCGACACCGCCGACTGGCACCTGATTGAAACCCATTGGCAGGATTTGATGCAGGTCGCGCTATCGATCCAGGCGGGCAAAATCTCCTCGCCTATGTTGCTGCGAAAACTCGGTTCCTACAGCCGGCGTAACAAGCTCTACCACGCGGCACAGGCACTGGGCAGCGTGATCCGTACGATCTTCCTGCTCACCTGGATCGGCAGTCGCGAGTTGCGCCAGGAGGTTACCGCGAACACCAACAAGATCGAGTCCTACAACGGATTCTCCAAGTGGTTGTCCTTCGGCGGCGACGTGATCGCCGAGAACGATCCGGACGAGCAACAGAAGCGACTGCGCTACAACGACATGGTGGCCTCGTCGGTGATCCTGCAGAACACTGTGGACATGATGCGGATCCTGCAGAAATTGGCTCGCGAGGGCTGGCAGTTCTCCGATGAGGATGTGTCCTTCCTCAGCCCCTACCTGACCAGCAACGTCAAGCGTTTCGGCGAGTTCAACCTCAAGCTCAACCGGCCGCCGGAGCCCTGGATCAAAGACTCGGTGTTCCAGCAGGCAGCCGGGTCCATCCGCACTGGCAAGCTCGGTACTGCGGAAACCGAGGAGATGACCTGATGAACATTCCTCCTGCGTCATTTCGCGTCACGCCCTACGGCGAGGTAGATGCCGAGGCGCTGGAGCGTTTGCATGACGTCTACGACACCACCCAGTTGCTGTGTCTAGTCGATGGGCTGGATCTGCTGCTTAAGGATATGAACAACATCGGCGGCCTCAGGGATGGCCTCCTGCGGGTACATGCCATGGCGAAAACGGTGCTCGATGGTGCGGCACTATCGGTGTCTGTGACGGAAGGCGGCAGTATCTGGGAGGAAGCCGAGTCGCTTGATGAGGATCTGGTGGAACTGGGCAATTGGCTGGCCAGCGTCAGAGCTCAACTGAGGCCTTTGATTGAACTCATGCCGGCCGATCCTCATTAACCAACTAGTCGCCAGCAACACCGAGCAAGCTACTGGCTTCTGAACGGCTCAACAAGTTGACCCACATAGCCTGTCGGATAGTTCCGGTCACGCAGTCCTACTTCGGCGCTGCCGGGCTTGCTTGCGCTGTCATAGAAGGTTCCAAGCAACTGATCCCACACCAGCAAGAACTCACCGAAATTGACCTGAGCATCCTCGAAGTCGCGTTTGTGATGCCAGCGGTGTGTTTCTGCAACACCGATGACGCGCCGTAGCCAGCCCAACGAGTAGTCCAGATTTGAGTGTTGAAAGGCCAAATGTACCGTCAGGATGCCGAACCAGGTGGCCACGAGTGCAGAAGGAGTGCCCATCGCAAAGAGCACGAGCAGCCCAGGCCCTGCCATGATGGCGGCATGCAACGGGTGCCGGCGCTCGCCGTTCATCCAGTAGAGCCGCTCAGCGCTATGATGTGGCTCATGCAAGCGCCACAGCCATGGAACCTGATGGCTGAAGCGGTGCATGGCGTACAAGCTAAGGTCCAGCACGGCGGCGACAATGACTAGCTGAGCCCACAGCGGTAACTCTGTTGGGAAGACACGGAACTCTGCGGGCACCCAATCGCCCAGCCGGGCCAGCACGGTCGCCGTAATCTGGATCACGGACAGGTTCACGACCATATGGATGATATCAGTAAGGGTATCCTGGTGGTCCTCCAACCAGTCGTCACGGAACGGCTGCACGCGTTCCAGCAGCGCCACCAGCAGAATCCCTAGGGCGGCAATGATCGGCGTGCTGGGCCAATACGGAATACCCGTGTAGAGCAACCAGATCATCCAAGCTGCGGCCCCGCCAAAGATTGTTGGGTAGCTGAGCCAGCGGATCATGAACCTGAGTGAATTGCCCATCGTGAAGCCCTCCCTGAGATGACTCCACTTTGTGCCAATCACCTGTGATGGCGCTTGAACAGAAAAGCTGAATTCAGCCTTTCAGACTGACATGACCCAAGGCAGATGAGGGGTCGAGGCCAAACAGGTCGCGGAAGGTGCGGGAAAAGTGGGCAGCGTCAGCGAAGCCGGCAGCGTGGGCGGCCGCAGTCAGGTTGGCGCCGCTGGCGATATGCTGGAGCGCTATGACCAGGCGATTCCATTTCCGGTAGCTGCGCAGCGGCAGACCGGTCTGTTCGACGAACCAATGTGAGAATCGGGTAGGCGACAGATGAACGCGCTTGGCCAACGCCTGCCTGCCATTAATCGGCTCTTTTAACGCAGCGAGGACCGACTGCAGTCGCGGATCGGAGGCCGGCGGAGTCGTAAGGTTGAGAACAAGGCGCACCATTTCCCGAATTTGCTGGGCTGACGGATCGGAGCTGCTCAGCAATTTTCGCAGCGATGCTGTATCGCCCATCTGAATCGGAGTGATGCCCTCCCCGATGTTATCGGGAAGTGCTCGCGCCTCATCGGACAGCGCGTCGAGGTAGATCGACAACACTTCGTCAGCTTCGATCTGATGGGCCACCCCTGCCCTGATGCAGATGGCCCTTGCCGTCACCGACGAGGATGTACACTTCACAGTCAAGCTGCCGTTCAAGCTGACGGTAATTTGATGCGCCATGTGGCTATGCCAATCTTGGCTACCCGCCTGCCCCAGAAAAATGCCCAGCCCGGGTGAAATCCAGGCTCTGCCATGCCAGCCGATACCCTGCGTTGCGTTCATTCAGCGGCACCTCAGGGTTCCACATCCCGCTGCATTTTGTGCACTAATGAGCTTTATAGCTAATTATAGAGTGATTATAGAATCCTCTTTGGCCTGAACTCTATCGCTTGCTCGATTGAAATCTCACCCGCTACAAAATCAGCTCGCCCTGTGAGACTAGACACTCTATTTGATCCAAATCAACGAAGTGCTGTTATCGTCAAAAGGAGCATTCATGGCTCGGGGGCAATCTGCTATCGTCGGCCTATTGCCCCGCCTGGTGAATTGCTGTGCGTCGGATTGGATTGATCCTGCTAATGATTGCTAGCCTCGTGCTGCCGACCTTCGGCGGTGTGGCTTTCAGCATGCCGGCACAACCTTGCCCGATGCAGAGCGCCGATCATCAGGGCCATGCAATGGTCGATGCTCCGTGCTGCGAGCAAATGGACACGTCTGATGGGGTGGCCAATAAGTCCCCCTGCAAATCCGGCCAGGAATGCAAGACCGGAGGACTTCTCCAGACCACCGTGATCAAGAGCATATCCCCTCTCCCCTCACGCCCCGAGATATTGCTGACCCAGTCGGTGATTAAGCGAGAGCCCGCAGGACTCTGGCGCCCTCCTCGTTTCGTCTAATGCCGTGATCATCCCGCGCCTTACAGTCAGGCGCATCGTCGCGACCACGTTTCGTAGCTGCGACCTCGATCAATCGCATTGGAGGCGAAAGCATGTCCGCTTTCCTTTTTCCACGCCGTGGCTATCTCGGCGTGTTGGCTGCCGCATTCTGGGCAGCTCCCTGGCTTGCCGCGCAGGCACAGCCCCTAACCTTCGAACGAGCCCAAGCTCTGGCCGAACAGAGTGCCCCTGAGAACCTCGCGCGCCAGGCGCAGGTGGCATCGGCACAGCAGGCTGTAGGGCCCGCAGACGCCTTGCCCGATCCCAAGCTGATTATAGGCATCGACAACCTGCCGATCGAAGGCCCTGACCGTTACACACTTAATCGTGACTCCATGACCATGCGCCGCATTGGACTCATGCAGGAGGTACCAAACGGCGACAAGCGTCTGGCCCGTCGCCAACTGGCCGAAGCCTCCATGACGCGGGCCGAGGCCGAACAGCGTGCCATGCAGTTGGAAATCAAGCGCCAGACGGCAGTGAGCTGGCTGGATGTGTACTACGCCGAACGCAGTGTTGGCCTCTTCGATCAACTGGACCGTCAGATCGAGATGCTCCGCTCGACCGTGCAATCGCTGATTGCCGGCGGTAGTGCTCAGCCTGGCGAGCTGTTGCAGGCCGACCAGGAAGCTTTGGCGTTACAAGATCGGCGAGATGAACTGAATCGCGATGTGGCAGTAGCTCGTGCCAAGCTGCGCCGCTGGATAGGCAACGAGGCTGACCAGCCTTTGCAAGGAGGTGTTCCCAGTCTGAACCTGGTGGCACCGCACCTGCAGCAACGCATTGCCTCACACCCTGAGTTGCGCGCTGCCTCCGCCCGAGTCGGCGAGGCTAGCGCCGAGCTGAACGAGGCCATCGCCGAGAAGACCCCCGACTGGGGTGTTGAGTTTGCCTACAACAATCGCGACAACCAGTTCGGCGATATGGTGATGGTGCAATTTACCTTCGACCTGCCGTTGTTCGTAGGCACACGTCAGGGGCCCAAGATCAACGCCAGACAACAAAGCGTGTCGCAGATGGAAGCCGAGCAGGAAGCATTACTGCGCGCCCATCAGGCTGAGCTGGAAGGCGGTATTGCCGAGCTTGAGCAACTGCGCAGGACCTTGTCACGCACCGAAAAAACCTTGATCCCGCTTGCAAGCAAACGTGCCGATCTCGAACTTGCCGCTTACCAGGCCGGCAACAGCCAGCTGACATCCGTCCTCACCGCCCAGCGCGACCTGATCGAGGCTCAGCTACGGCAGATTGAACAGCAGCGCAAGCTGAGCCAGCTCTCCGCAAGCCTGTACTACGCCTATGTGGAGGGACTGAAATGAAGATATCGGCATTTGGTTTTGCGGTCGCCTTGCTGGCCGTGGGCATTGGCGCGGCGGGCGGTGGCTACTGGCTGGCCCAGCGGCAAGCCAAACACGAGATCCTGCCTAGCTCCGCACCGACGGACGAGCGCAAGGTGCTCTATTGGTACGACCCGATGCAGCCTGAGCAGCGCTTCGATAAGCCGGGCAAGTCACCTTTCATGGATATGGAACTTGTCCCTAAATACGCAGGATCCGAGCAGGATCCGTCTGTCCTGAGCATCCCCGCTCAAGCCGTGCAGAACCTCGGAATGCGAACCTCGATGGTGATCCGAGGTGTACTGCCCTCGGATATCGAGGCGGTGGGTTCCCTGGCCTATAACCAGCGAGAAGTGGCGAACCTCCAGGCCCGCGCCGGCGGATTCGTCGAGCGGGTTTACGGTCGCGCCCCGGGCGATGTGCTGCCTGCCGGAGCCCCCCTGGTCGACCTGCTGATTCCCGAATGGTCCGCCGCGCAGTTGGAGTTCCTGGCGGTACTGCGTACCGCTGACACTCGCTTGATAAGTGCGGCCCAAGAGCGCCTGCGCCTGCTTGGCATGCCTCAAACGTTGATCGAGCAGGTCCGCCGCAGCGGCAGACCACGGGCGGTGCAAACCCTCACCACACCTATCAGCGGCGAGCTCCAAGCCTTGCAGGTACGCGCCGGGATGACCGTCGAAGCCGGGCAGGATCTGGCGTTGATTAACGGGCTATCCAGTGTCTGGCTCGATGCGGCGATACCCGAGGCCATGGCCGGAAGTATCCAGGTCGGGGACGAGATCCGCGCCAACCTGACGGCCTTTCCTGATCGACCGCTGCTGGGCCGCGTCATAGCCTTGCTGCCGAGTGCCGATCCGCAAACACGCACGCTCACGGTACGCAGCGAGCTACCCAACCCTGCCGGTAAGTTGCGCCCCGGCATGTTCGCCGCCGTACGCCTGAACAGTGCCGTCGAACAATCCACGCTTCTTGTGCCGAGTGAAGCCGTGATTCGCACCGGGAAGCGTGCGTTGGTGATGCTGGTAGAAGGCGATGGGCGCTACCGCCCCCTGGAAATAACCTTGGGCCGCGAGGCTGATGGGCGTCTGGAGGTGTTGTCCGGTCTTGAGGAGGGTCAGGCGGTCGTTACCTCCGGCCAGTTCCTCATCGATTCGGAGGCCAGCCTACAGGGTGTCATGGCCAGCCATGCCGAGCAGGACAATAAGAAGGAACTACATGAGGCCCATGGTGTGATTCGTGCTCTGGACGCGGAGTCAGTCACCCTGGAGCACGGGCCCTTCGAGAGCCTGAATATGCCAGGTATGACCATGGCTTTTCCATTGGTCAGCTCAGAAGTAGCTGTGGGACTTAAGCCAGGAGATCACGTACGTATCGGCGCCCGCCAGAAAAACTCCGGCCTGATGATCGAGCAGCTCAGCAAGGAAGGAGACCAGCCATGATCGCACGCCTGATCCACTGGTCTATCGGCAATCGCTTTCTGGTGCTGCTGGCGACCCTGTTCATCACCGCCCTGGGCATCTGGTCGCTGCGCAACACGCCGTTGGATGCACTGCCGGATCTGTCCGACACCCAGGTCATCATCCGCACAAGCTTCCCCGGGCAGGCACCGCAGATTGTCGAGAACCAGGTGACCTACCCGCTGGCCACCACCATGCTCTCGGTGCCGGGGGCGAAGACAGTGCGCGGCTACTCGTTCTTCGGCGACTCCTTCGTTTATGTGCTGTTCGAGGACGATACCGACCTCTACTGGGCACGCTCGCGGGTGCTGGAGTACCTCAACCAGGCGCAGGAACGCCTGCCCGAGGGTGTTACCACCACCCTTGGGCCGGATGCCACCGGCGTGGGCTGGATCTACCAGTACGCCTTGGTCGACCGCAGCGGCCAGCATGATCTTGCCCAGCTGCGGGCACTGCAGGACTGGTTCCTTAAGTACGAACTCAAGGGCCTGCCCAACGTAGCCGAAGTGGCCACCCTCGGCGGCATGGTCAAGCAATACCAAGTGCTGCTCGATCCCCAGAAGCTGGTGGCTTATGGGGTAACTCAGCAGGAGGTCGAAGCGGCGCTGAAGAGCGCCAATCAGGAAACCGGCGGCGCCATCCTGGAGCTGGCAGAGCGCGAGTACATGGTCCGGGCTTCAGGCTATCTAGAGAGCCTGGCGGATTTCCGCAATGTGCCGCTGCGGGCTTCGGCCAGCGGAGTTCCGGTGCTGCTGGGTCAGGTGGCCACCATTCAGTTGGGGCCAGAGATGCGTCGTGGCATTGCCGAGCTGGATGGCCAGGGTGAAGTTGTAGGTGGCGTGGTCATCTTGCGCTCCGGAAAGAATGCCCGCGATACCATCGCCGCGGTGAAGACCAAGCTGGACAGCCTGAAGGGCAGCTTGCCGGCCGGCGTCGAGGTGGTCACCACCTATGACCGTTCGCAATTGATCGACCGCGCCATCGATAACCTCAGCTACAAGCTGCTGGAAGAGTTCGCGGTGGTTGCCCTGGTTTGCCTGATCTTCCTCTGGCACCTGCGCTCGTCGCTGGTCGCGATCATCACCCTGCCCCTGGGCATCCTGATGGCCTTCATCGTCATGCGCTACCAGGGCGTCAATGCCAACATCATGTCGCTCGGCGGGATCGCAATCGCCATCGGCGCCATGGTCGATGCCGCCGTGGTGATGATCGAGAACGCGCACAAGCACATCGAGGCCTGGAAGGCTCGACACCCCGGTGAACCGCTTCAGGGCGAGGCGCACTGGCGGGTGATCGGCGAAGCTGCGGCCGAGGTCGGGCCGGCGCTGTTCTTCAGCCTTTTGATCATCACCCTGTCTTTCCTCCCGGTCTTCACCCTGGAGGCCCAGGAGGGTCGCCTGTTTGGCCCGCTGGCATTCACCAAGACCTATGCCATGGCTGCCGCTGCTGGCCTCTCGATCACCTTGGTACCGGTGCTGATGGGCTATTGGATTCGTGGGCATATCCCCAGCGAACAACAGAACCCCTTGAATCGTTGGCTGATCGGTGCATACCGGCCGGTGCTGGAGTGGGTGCTGGCTTGGCCTAAGGTGACCCTAGCGCTGGCCTTGCTAGTGTTTTTGTCCAGTCTCTGGCCCCTCAGCAGACTCGGAGGAGAGTTTCTNNCCGCCGATGGACGAGGGCGACCTGTTGTACATGCCATCAGCCCTGCCCGGCTTGCCGGCCAGCAAGGCCACCCAGCTGCTGCAGCAAACCAACCGGATGATCCTCACGGTGCCCGAAGTGGCACGGGTATTCGGCAAGGCCGGGCGAGCAGAGACCGCCACCGATCCAGCACCGCTGGAAATGTTCGAGACCACGGTGCAGTTCAAACCACGCGATCAATGGCGCGCGGGGATGACACCCGAAAAGCTGATCGAGGAACTGGATCGCGCGGTAAAAGTTCCGGGGCTGTCCAATATCTGGGTGCCGCCCATCCGCAACCGCATCGACATGCTGGCGACGGGGATCAAGAGCCCCATTGGGGTGAAAGTGTCCGGAACCTCCTTGGTCGCCATCGAGCGCATAACGCGCGATATCGAGGCCGTGGCCAAAGAGGTGCCTGGGGTGAGTTCGGCCTTGGCAGAACGCCTTACTGGCGGCCGTTACGTGGACATCCAGATCGATCGACTGGCCGCGGCGCGCTATGGCCTGAGCATCGCCGATGTGCAGGCGGTGGTATCGGGCGCCATCGGCGGCAGCAATATTGGTGAGACGGTTGAAGGACTGGCCCGCTTCCCGATCAACCTGCGCTATCCCAAGGAGTGGCGAGACAGTCCGCAGGCACTACGGCGTATGCCGATCCTCACGCAAGCCGGCCAGCAGATCACCTTGGGCACCGTCGCCCAGGTTAGTCTGACCGAAGGGCCGCCAATGCTGCGCAGCGAGAACGGGCGTCTGTCCGGTTGGGTCTATGTCGATGTCCGTGGGCGCGACCTGGCATCGACCGTGCGCGAGTTGCAGCAACGCGTAGCTGAGCAGGTACAACTCGATGCTGGCATGACCGTCTCCTACTCCGGTCAGTTCGAGTTCCTGGAGCGCGCCAATGCACGGCTGGCCTGGGTGGTACCGGCGACCTTGTTGATCATCTTCGTGCTGCTTTACCTGACCTTCAGCCGCTTCGGTGAGGCCCTACTGATCATGGCAACCCTGCCCTTCGCCCTATCGGGCGGCATCTGGCTGCTCTACTGGTTCGGCTTCAACCTGTCGGTTGCCACTGGGGTCGGCTTTATCGCCTTGGCCGGCGTCTCGGCGGAATTTGGGGTGATCATGCTGCTGTACCTGAAGAATGCCTGGCATGCACGTATGGATGCCGGGCGCAGCGGTGACCCGGCACTACTGGAGGCAATTCGTGAAGGCGCAGTGCTGCGCGTGCGGCCCAAGGTGATGACGGTGGCCGTGATCATCGCCGGCCTGTTGCCAATCCTCTGGGGCGGAGGTGCCGGATCTGAAGTGATGAAGCGCATCGCCGCGCCCATGGTCGGCGGCATGATTACCGCGCCGCTGATGTCCATGTTGGTTTTGCCGGCCGCGTACTGGCTGATGCGAAGGCAGCGTACACAGAAGGTTCGCGCACCGCAGGAGCTATAGCTTTACAAACCCGGGCAAGCCACGCGCCAAGCTGACTCGCCCGGGTAACGCGGCAGGAAGCATTACGGCGATGTAACTTTGACTTCATTTTTATGACAGGTTGAGCGGATATATTTTAATCACCACCTTGAAGGAGTGATTAAACATGAAAAGCCTCAAAGTTATTGCAGCCCTTGCCGCTATGGTTGTTTCCTCTGCCACTCTGGCAGAAGGCGGCGCTGATCGTGTTTATGGTCGGATGATTCAGGCCAATGAGCAGGCCATGCAAGAGTATGCTGCCGCTAACGGAAAGAATCCGCCTGAAGTTATTCATTACCGCTACGGCATGAAACTCGATATCGCCAGGGTCGTGGCCACTACCCCGACGGACTCTAGCTGCGGTGTGATGCCGGCCCAGATGACCTACGAGGACTCCAATGGCGATCTGAATATTCTTGAATACCGGGCAGCCGGGACAGGTTGCCGTTATCAAAACTAGATAAATGACATCGCGCTGACTGAAATGTAATTTCCAAGTCACCCTGACGTTATTTGGCATGTGGAAATATGACCAAGGCGTGCCTGGCTATGCCCGGCGCGCTTGGCACATATATGCGACCACACAATGACAACTGCCAATAACATCAGGAGCATTTATGAATAACAGAACCCTGTTAGGACTTTCTCTGCTCACTCTGAGCGTCAGTACCGGGCAAGCTGCAATGGCCGCCGGCGAGAAAGGCGAGGGATTTATCGAAGGCAGCAGCCTGACCATTCTCAATCGAAATCTCTACTTCAACCGCGATTTCCGTAAAGGCCAGTCCAGCAGCTCGGGTAATGGCTATTCGGAAGAGTGGGCGCATGGCGTGATAGGCTGAATCGCCCCTGGTTTTCTAG
>DQAA01000478.1 GCA_003523465.1 Pseudomonas sp. | reverse complement strand
CAAGCCAGCTCCCACAGGTTTCTGCATTGACGCGGACATTGTGAGAGCCGGCGTTGCCGGCGATGAGGCCCTCAAATCCAACACAAATTTCTGAAATGAAAAAGCCCCGCATTCGCGGGGCTTTTTCAGTAACGGCAGGCGATCAGGCTTCAGCAGCCTTGGCCGCTGCGCCCTTGATCAGGGTCTGCAGCTCACCGTTGGCGAACATCTCTTGCATGATGTCGCTACCGCCAACCAGCTCACCGGCTACCCACAGTTGCGGGAAAGTCGGCCAGTTGGCGTACTTTGGCAGATTGGCGCGGATTTCCGGGTTCTGCAGGATGTCGACGTAGGCGAACTTCTCGCCGCAACCCATCACGGCCTGTGCCGCTTTTGCCGAGAAACCGCACTGCGGCGCATTCGGCGAGCCTTTCATGTACAGCAGAACGGTGTTGTTGGCGATCTGCTCTTTGATTGTTTCGATGATATCCATGAAGCACCTCGGCTGAACTTTCCGACCTGGTTGTCGGCACGGTGGCGCATTGTATCGGAAAGCCGAGACGGACGCTCGGTCTTGCCGACAATCAAGCCGCAACCACTTCCACCGGCACGCCGTTCAACACCGCATTGCCGGATAACGCATCGATCAGCCGGTCATCGGTCAGGTCGTTGGCACTGGCGCCCAGTTGCGCGCTGGCGATGTCCAGCAATACGCCAGGCCGGGCGTGACCGAAACCGTGGGGCAGGCTGACCACCCCAGGCATCATGTCGCTGCTGGCCTGGACCTCCACCTCGATGCTGCCGACCCGCGAGGTCACCCTGACCCGCTGTCCATCCTGCAACTGGCGTCCGGCCAGGTCCTCGGGATGCATCAGCAACTGGTGACGCGGCTTGCCTTTGACCAGGCGATGAAAGTTGTGCATCCAGGAATTGTTGCTACGCACGTGGCGACGACCGATCAACAGCAACTGCGCCGCACTCGGCGGCTGTTGCGCGGCAAAGCGCTGCAGATCGGCCAGGAGCGCCGCCGGGGCCGCTTCGACAGTCTTGCTTTCGGTCTTCAGGCGCTCCGCCAGATTCGGCTGCAACGGCCCCAGGTCGATGCCGTGAGGGTGCTGGTCCAGCGTCCTGAGCGACAGATCGAACGGCGAACCCTCACCATAACGCCCACCGCGCAGGCCCATGTCGATCATCTTCGCCGGCGGGATGGTCGGTTTCAGCGGTTTGTCGGCGATCCGCGCAAACGCCTCGGCCAGGCCGACGAAAATCTCCCAGTCATGCAGCGCACCTTGCGGCTTGGGCAGGATGGCCCGGTTGAAGCGGGTGACATTGCGTACCGCGAACAGGTTGAACGTGGTGTCGTAGTGATCGTTCTCCAGCGCCGACGTGGACGGCAGGATGAGGTCGGCGTAGCGGGTGGTCTCGTTGATGTAGAGATCGACGCTGAGCATGAACTCCAGGCCGTCCAGCGCCTGTTCGAGTTGCCGGCCATTGGGCGTCGACAGCACCGGATTGCCAGCCACGGTCACCAGCGCCCGCACCTGCCCTTCGCCCTCGGTGAGCATTTCCTCGGCCAGGGCCGAAACCGGTAGCTCGCCGCCGTACTCCGGCAAGCCCGAGACCCGGCTTTGCCAGACATTGAAATGCCCGCCACTGGTGGTCGCCACCAGATCCACCGCAGGCTCCGTGCACAATGCGCCGCCAACCCGGTCGAGATTGCCGCTGACCAGGTTGATCAGTTGCACCAGCCACTGGCACAGCGTACCGAAGGCCTGGGTTGAAACGCCCATGCGGCCATAGCACACCGCCTTGTCGGCCCCAGCGAAATCCCGGGCCAACTGCCGGATCATGCCGGCGTCGATACCGCAGAGCAGGCTCATCACTTCCGGGGTAAAAGGTTGCAGCGCCGCCCGTACGTCATCCAGGCCGCTGACTGGCAGATGACTGGCGCGGGTCAGGCCTTCTTCAAAGAGGGTGTTGAGCACACCGCAAAGCAGCGCCGCGTCGCCACCCGGGCGGACGAACAGGTGCTGGTCGGCCATGGCTGCAGTCTCGCTGCGCCGCGGATCCACGACTACCAGCTTGCCGCCACGTGCCTGCAAGGCTTTCAGACGTTTCTCCACATCCGGCACGGTCATGATGCTGCCGTTGGAAGCCAGCGGGTTGCCGCCGAGGATCAGCATGAAGTCAGTGTGGTCGATATCCGGGATCGGCAGCAGCAGGCCGTGGCCATACATCAGGTAGCTGCTCAGGTGATGAGGCAACTGGTCGACGGACGTTGCGGAAAAGCGGTTGCGGGTTTTCAGCAGGCCGAGGAAATAGTTGCTGTGGGTCATCAGCCCATAGTTGTGCACGCTGGGATTGCCCTGGTACACCGCCACGGCGTTCCGCCCGTGACGCTGCTGGATCTCGTGGAGCTTGCGGGCCGCCAGTTCGAACGCCTCGTCCCAGGGGATCGGCAGCCACTGCCCGCCAACCCGTACTACAGGGCCGCGCAAACGGTTCGGATCATTCTGGATATCCTGCAGGGCCACCGCCTTGGGGCAGATGTGGCCGCGGCTGAAGCTGTCCTGGTGATCGCCCTTGATCGAGGCGATGCGCGGCGCGCCGCTGTCGTCGGTGTCGAGCTCGAAGGTCAGGCCGCAAATGGCCTCGCACAGGTGACAGGCTCGGTGGTGCACGGTCTTGGTCATGGCCGCCTCTTGTTCTTGATCCGGGGGAGTGCCGTCCCCGACTATGGCCCCGGCCCGTGCCTGCCGCCAGCGATCTTCGCCTGGTGAATCCTCGGCCATCAGCCTGGACGATGGTCCCAGGAGGCCGACAAAGGCCCGCCGGTTCGTTGCAAAGTCCTTCCGGGGCAGTGTAAAAAGCTCCCTTGCTCTGGAAAAAGGAGCAGACAGACGGCATGCGCCGCGCTCGACAGGAACCGTCGAGACGGCCCCCACTTGGTAAGACGCGACATTTAAATATAGTATTGCGCCTTCCCCTATTTCGTCGCCCCGTGCGGCTTACGCCGCAGGTCTCATCCGTGTTTCCGAAAAACCGGGTTTTGCTGATCTGCGGTCTGTTGCAAAAAGGTAGTCAATGATGAGCGCTAGGCACTTTCTCTCCCTGATGGATTTCACCGCCGATGAACTGGTCAGTGTGATCCGCCGAGGGATCGAGCTGAAAGACCTGCGTAACCGCGGCGTACTCTTCGAGCCCCTGAAAAACCGCGTGCTGGGCATGATCTTCGAGAAATCCTCGACCCGTACCCGGCTGTCCTTCGAAGCCGGCATGATCCAGCTCGGCGGCCAGGCGATCTTCCTCTCCCCGCGCGACACCCAGCTGGGCCGCGGCGAGCCGATCGGCGACTGCGCCATCGTCATGTCGCGCATGCTCGATGCGGTGATGATCCGTACCTTTGCCCACAGCACCCTCACCGAATTCGCCGCCAACTCCCGCGTGCCGGTAATCAACGGCCTGTCCGACGACCTGCACCCGTGCCAGTTGCTGGCAGACATGCAGACCTTCCTCGAACATCGCGGCTCGATCCAGGGCAAGACCGTGGCCTGGATCGGCGATGGCAACAACATGTGCAACAGCTATATAGAAGCGGCCATCCAGTTCGACTTCCAGCTGCGTGTCGCCTGCCCGGAAGGCTATGAGCCGGATCCGCGCTTCGTCGCCCAGGCCGGTGACCGCGTGCAGATCGTCCGCGATCCCAAGGATGCCGTCCGTGGCGCCCACCTGGTCAGCACCGACGTCTGGACCTCCATGGGCCAGGAAGACGAGACCGCCCGCCGCCTGGAGCATTTCGCGCCGTACCAGGTGACCCGCGAACTGCTCGACCTGGCCGCCGCCGACGTGCTGTTCATGCACTGCCTGCCTGCCCACCGTGGCGAAGAGATCAGCATGGACGTGCTCGACGACCCCCGCGCAGTCGCGTGGGACCAGGCAGAAAACCGCCTGCACGCACAGAAAGCACTTCTCGAATTCCTTGTCGAACCGGCCTATCACCACGCATGAGTCAACCTCTACTGCTCAACCTGCGCAACCTCGCCTGCGGTTATGGCGAGGCACGCATCGTCCAGAACCTCGACTTGCACCTCAACGCCGGTGATATCGGTTGCCTGCTGGGCTCCTCGGGGTGCGGCAAGACCACCACCCTGCGCGCCATCGCCGGCTTCGAGCCGGTGCATGGTGGCGAGATCAGCCTGGCGGGCGAAGTCATTTCCAAGGCCGGCTTCACCCTGGCGCCGGAAAAGCGCCGGATCGGCATGGTATTCCAGGACTACGCGCTGTTCCCGCACCTGACCGTGGCGCAGAACGTGGCCTTCGGCATCGGCAAGCATCCGCGCCAGCAGGATGTGGTCAAGGAGATGCTGGAATTGGTCAAGCTCGATGGCCTGGGCGGTCGCTACCCCCATGAACTGTCCGGCGGCCAGCAGCAACGGGTCGCCCTGGCCCGCGCCCTGGCGCCCGAGCCGCAGTTGCTGCTGCTCGACGAGCCCTTCTCCAACCTCGATGTGGAACTGCGCCGGCGCCTCAGCCACGAAGTCCGCGACATCCTCAAGAGTCGCGGCACCAGTGCGATCCTGGTCACCCATGACCAGGAAGAAGCCTTCGCCGTCAGCGACCATGTCGGGGTGTTCAAGGAAGGCCGCCTGGAGCAGTGGGATACGCCTTACAACCTCTACCACGAGCCGGCCACACCTTTCGTGGCCAGCTTCATCGGCCAGGGCTACTTCATCCGCGGCCAGTTGCTCAGCCCGGAAACCGTGCAGACCGAACTCGGCGAGTTGCGCGGTAATCGTGCCTATACCCTGCCAGTAGGTGGCGCGGTGGATGTGCTGCTGCGGCCTGACGACATCGTGCATGCGCCGGAGAGCGCCCTGAACGCGCAGGTCATTGGCAAGAGTTTCCAGGGGGCTTCGACCCTGTATCGCCTGCAATTGGCTACCGGTACGCAACTGGAGGCGATTTTCCCGAGTCATCTGGATTACCAGATTGGCCAGGACGTGGGAATTGCGGTGGCAGCGGATCACTTGGTGCTTTTCGCGGCCTCGGGCAGCGTCGAGGCGCGACTACCTGCCGGCGAAAACGGCGTCCGCCGACACACTTCTGCAAGCTGAACAAACGACGCGGACTCTGTGGGAGCGGGCTCACCCGCGATTACGGTAGTGAATCTACCATCGCAATCGCGGGTGAACCCGCTCCCACAAGGGTCCGCGTTGCCCTTCCCTACTCTTTCCCGATCGCCGCAAACTTCCCCTGGGTATGCTCCGCCAGCACCCCTGCCGCCAACTCCACTTCCAGCCCGCGCCGCCCGGCACTGACGTGGATCGTCGGAAATTCCTCCGCGGATTTGTCGATAAAAGTCCTCAGACGTTTCTTCTGACCCAGTGGGCTGATTCCTCCAACCAGGTAGCCAGTTGAACGCTGCGCCGCCGCCGGGTCCGCCATTTCGCATTTCTTCGCCCCCGCCGCCTGGGCCAGAGCCTTCAAATCCAGGGTGCCCACCACCGGCACCACCGCTACCAGCAACTCGCCTTTCTCGGTCGCGGCCAGCAACGTCTTGAATACCTGCTGCGGGTTCAGATTGAGCTTCTCGGCGGCTTCAAGGCCGTAGGACGCGGCTTTGGGATCATGTTCGTAACTGTGAATGCGATGTTCGGCGCGAACCTTCTTCAACAGATCCAGGGCAGGGGTCATGCGGGGCTCCAACAGCGATGTTCGGTTTCCATTGGGTCGCTACTGTAGGACAAATCCCTACGCACAACCATTGCCTTGTAGGAATGGTTGGTACGCCTTGTGGGCCTTCAGTCAGTTTATGAATCATGGTTCGCTTTCGACCTTTGACATCAGCGTTTCTTGTCTATATTTTTTCGTTTCTGAATATAGCTAATGCCCTTATAAGGTGCATTTCCATCCCGACCCGGCCGAAATGGGGATTTTTGCCAGGTTTTCGTCGAGCGCTCAAAGCGCCTCACAACAACAAGAACCGAGGTATCGAATGACGAATGCTCTACAACAACCGACGTTGTCCAGCCAATGCCTGGCCGAATTCTTCGGCACCGCGCTGCTGATCTTTTTCGGCACGGGCTGCGTTGCCGCGCTCAAGGTCGCGGGTGCCAGCTTCGGCCTGTGGGAAATCAGCATCATCTGGGGGGTCGGCGTGAGCATGGCGATCTACCTGACCGCCGGAATCTCCGGCGCGCACCTGAACCCGGCCGTGAGCATCGCCCTGTGCCTGTTCGCCGGTTTCGAAAAAGCCAAGCNNCTCGCCCAGGTCGCCGGCGCCTTCTGCGGCGCGGCGCTGGTCTACGCGTTGTACAGCAGCCTGTTCTTCGATTACGAACAAACCCACGCCATGGTCCGTGGCAGCCAGGCCAGCCTGGAACTGGCCTCGGTGTTCTCCACCTACCCGCACCCGGCGCTGTCCACCGGCCAGGCGTTTCTCGTCGAAGTGGTGATCACCGCGATCCTCATGGCCGTGATCATGGCCCTGACCGACGACAACAACGGCCTGCCTCGCGGCCCTCTCGCACCCCTGCTGATCGGCTTGCTGATCGCAGTGATCGGTAGCGCGATGGGCCCGCTGACCGGCTTCGCAATGAACCCGGCGCGTGACTTCGGACCCAAGCTGATGACTTTCCTGGCCGGTTGGGGCGATGTGGCCTTCACCGGTGGCCGTGATATTCCCTACTTCCTCGTTCCGGTTTTCGCGCCGATCATGGGAGCCAGTATCGGTGCTGCCCTGTACCGCGGCGTATTCGCCCGCAGCCTGCCCACCGCCGCTGCGGCAGTCGCCCCGAGCGACGACAACGCTCAAGGCAAGACCCAGGCTTCGTGATCGGCAGACCGATCGCCGAACCCTGACTCCAACCCTATTCACTGCAAGGCCAACGACATGACAGACCTTCAGAACAAGAACTACATCATTGCCCTGGACCAGGGCACGACCAGTTCGCGGGCCATTATCTTCGACCGTGACGCAAACGTTGTTGGTACCTCCCAGCGCGAGTTCGTCCAGCACTATCCGCAGGCCGGCTGGGTCGAGCACGACCCGATGGAAATCTTCGCCACCCAGAGCGCGACCATGGTCGAGGCCCTGGCCCAGGCCGGCATCAGCCATGACCAGGTGGCCGCCATCGGCATCACCAACCAGCGCGAAACCACCGTGGTCTGGGACAAGGAAACCGGACGCCCGGTGTACAACGCCATTGTCTGGCAGTGCCGCCGCAGCACCGAGATCTGCGAGCAACTCAAGCGTGACGGCCTGCAGGACTACATCCGCGAAACCACCGGCCTGGTCACCGACCCGTACTTCTCCGGGACCAAGCTGAAGTGGATCCTCGACAACGTCGACGGCGTGCGCGAGCGTGCCGAGCGCGGCGAACTGCTGTTCGGCACCATCGATACCTGGCTGATCTGGAAATTCTCCGGCGGCAAGGTGCATGTCACCGACTACACCAACGCTTCGCGCACCATGCTGTTCAACATTCATACCCTGCAATGGGATGAAAAGATGCTCGAGGTGCTGGGCATCCCGAAACAGATGCTGCCGCCGGTACGCCCCTCCTCCGAGGTGTACGGCTACACCAAGAGCAACATCGCCATCGCCGGTATCGCCGGCGACCAGCAGGCCGCACTGTTCGGCCAGATGTGCGTCGAGCCGGGCCAGGCCAAGAACACCTACGGCACCGGCTGCTTCCTGCTGATGAACACCGGCGAGAAAGCCGTGCAGTCGTCCCACGGCCTGCTCACCACCATTGCCTGCGGCCCGCGTGGCGAAGTGGCCTATGCCCTGGAGGGCGCGGTATTCAACGGCGGTTCCACCGTGCAGTGGCTGCGCGACGAGTTGAAGATCGTCAACGACGCCCACGACACCGAGTACTTCGCCAGCAAGGTCAAGGACAGCAACGGCGTCTACCTGGTGCCGGCCTTCACCGGCCTCGGCGCACCGTACTGGGATCCGTACGCCCGTGGCGCGCTGTTCGGCCTGACCCGCGGGGTCAAGGTCGACCACATCATCCGCGCCGCCCTGGAATCCATCGCCTTCCAGACCCGCGATGTCCTCGATGCCATGCAGCAGGACTGCGGCCAGCGCCTCAGCGCCCTGCGCGTGGACGGCGGCGCGGTGGCCAACAACTTCCTCATGCAGTTCCAGGCGGACATTCTCGGCACCTGCGTCGAGCGCCCACAGATGCGTGAAACCACCGCCCTCGGCGCCGCCTACCTGGCGGGCCTGGCCTGTGGATTCTGGAGTGGCCTGGACGAACTGCGCGGCAAGGCGCTGATCGAGCGGGAATTCACCCCGCAACTCGAAGAAGCGGCAAAGGAGAAGCTCTACAGCGGCTGGCTCAAGGCCGTCGAGCGCACCCGCGATTGGGAACCCCACGAGGAATGACCGGGCAGTAACGATTCAGCGGCGGGGCGCGGTCTTTCCATCACCGGAAGGCTGCGCCAAACGCCATGCCGATGCCGCCCTCAGGCTGGTCCCCGCCCCCTTCCTGCGGCATCATTGCAGAATTTTTCGGCTGCCCCAAAGGACGCCCATGAATCTGCCTCCCCGCCAACAACAAATTCTCGAACTAGTCCGCGAACGCGGCTACGTCAGTATCGAGGAAATGGCGCAGTTGTTCGTCGTCACCCCGCAAACCATCCGCCGCGATATCAACCAGCTGGCGGAGGTCAATCTGCTGCGCCGTTATCACGGTGGCGCGGCCTACGATTCCAGCATCGAAAACACCGCCTACGCCATGCGCGCCGACCAGATGCGCGACGAGAAACAGCGCATCGCCGAGGCCGTGGCGCGACAGATCCCCGATCATGCCTCGCTGTTCATCAATATCGGCACCACCACCGAATCCATCGCCCGCGCCCTGCTCAACCACAACCATCTGAAAGTCATCACCAACAACCTGCACGTGGCCTCGATTCTCAGCGCCAAGGACGATTTCGAGGTGCTGCTGGCCGGCGGCAACGTGCGCCGTGACGGCGGCGTGGTCGGGCAGGCCAGCGTCGACTTCATCAACCAGTTCAAGGTCGACTTCGCCGTGGTCGGCATCAGCGGCATCGACGAGGACGGCAGCCTGCTGGACTTCGACTACCAGGAAGTACGGGTGTCGCAGGCGATCATCGCCAACGCCCGGCAGGTGATTCTTGCCGCCGACTCCAGCAAGTTCGGGCGCAACGCCATGGTCCGCCTGGGCTCGATCAGCCTGATCGACTGCCTGGTGACCGACCAGGCCCCCGTCAGCGCCCTGACCCAATTGCTCAACCAGTACAAGATTCGCCTCGAAGTGGTCTGACCCATCGCTAGCCGCCACCGCAAGGGTGGCGGCGCAAATGTTCGTAATTTTTCATTTACTTGTAATCCGATCAGTATTTTCTATGAAAAGTCACTGGTCGCCGCCTTTTTGTTCGGCTACCATTTTCGGAAATGAACATTAATGTTCATAAAAGATATCAGAACGACTTTCGAGAGGCCGCGCCGTGTCCCAATCCAGCTCCCCCATCCTTGCCGAAATCTATGACGTCGCCGTCATCGGTGGCGGCATCAATGGTGTCGGCATCGCCGCCGATGCTGCCGGACGCGGCCTGTCGGTGTTCCTTTGCGAAAAGGACGACCTGGCGAGCCACACCTCCTCCGCCAGCAGCAAGCTGATCCATGGTGGCCTGCGCTATCTCGAACATTACGAATTTCGCCTGGTGCGTGAAGCCCTGGCCGAGCGCGAAGTGCTGCTGGCCAAGGCGCCGCATATCGTCAAGCCGATGCGCTTCGTCCTGCCGCACCGTCCGCACCTGCGCCCGGCCTGGATGATCCGCGCCGGTCTGTTCCTCTACGACAACCTCGGCAAGCGCAAGAAGCTCGGCGCCTCGCGCAGCCTGCGCTTCGGCGCGGAAAACCCGCTCAAGGCAGAAATCACCCGCGGTTTCGAATACGCCGACTGCGCGGTAGACGACGCCCGCCTGGTGGTACTCAACGCCATGGCCGCCCGTGAGCGCGGCGCGCATATCCTCACGCGCACCCGCTGCGTCAGCGCCAGCCGCCACGGCAAGCTGTGGAACGTGCAGATCGAGCGCGCCGACGGCAGCCTGCAAAGCATCCAGGCCCGTTCGCTGGTCAACGCCGCCGGCCCGTGGGTAGCGAAGTTCATCAAGGACGACCTGCACCTGGACGCGCCCTACGGCATCCGCCTGATCCAGGGCAGCCACCTGATCGTGCCGAAACTCTACGAAGGCGAACACGCCTACATCCTGCAGAACGAAGACCAGCGCATCGTCTTCTGCATTCCGTACCTGGAGCGCTTCACCCTGATCGGCACCACCGACCGCGAATACAGCGGCGATCCGGCCCAGGTGAAGATCACCGAGGAAGAAACCGGCTACCTGCTCAAGGTGGTCAATCAGCACTTCAAGCAGCGCCTGAGCCGTGATGACATCCTCCACACCTACTCCGGCGTGCGCCCGCTGTGCAACGACGAGTCGGACAACCCTTCGGCGGTGACCCGCGACTACACCCTGGCGCTGTCTTCCCAGGACGGGCAGGCACCATTGCTGTCGGTGTTCGGCGGCAAGTTGACCACCTACCGCAAGCTGGCCGAGTCGGCGATGGGCGAACTGGCCCCGTGGTTCACCCAGATGACCGGCAGCTGGACCGCCACCGCGCCGCTACCGGGTGGCGAAGGCATGAGCACGCCGCAGACCCTGGCCGACGAAATCCTCGCCCGCTTCGGCTGGCTGCCAAGTGCCCTGGCCAAGCGCTGGGCGCTGACCTATGGCAGTCGTACCTGGCAGTTGCTGGATGGGGCCAAGGGGCCGGAAGACCTGGGCGAGGCGCTGGGCGGCGGGTTGTTTGGCCGGGAAGTGGATTACCTGTGCCGTGAGGANNTCCTGTGGCGCCGCAGCAAGCTGGGCCTGTTCATGACCGAAGCCGAGCAGCAGAACCTGGCGGGTTATCTGCAGCGCCGGGAATTGAGTCGGGCTGCCTGATTTTTTAGTGGTGCCAAGGGCCCTATCGCTGGCAAGC
>DQAA01000479.1:6723-6872 GCA_003523465.1 Pseudomonas sp. | reverse complement strand
GGGCGTCGGGACCGGCAGGTTCTTGTTCGCGGCCTTGGCCTGGGCAGCAGTGGTCACGGGCACCTCGACGCTGAGGTTGGGGCCGGGAAAAGGGGCATCGCTGAGTCCGCTGGAAGAGGTCGGGGGCATTCTGGCGAAGGCCTCGATGG
>DQAA01000479.1:917-6667 GCA_003523465.1 Pseudomonas sp. | reverse complement strand
CGCCATGACCACCCCCGCCCTTGCCGATGTCCTGCAACAGATCAGCAGCCTCGCCGAGCAGGCCCAGGGTCTCGGCGCCAGTGCCGGCGGGCAGGTGCCGAGCGGTTTTGCCGGCGAGCTGGAGCAGTCGTTGCAGCGCATCAACCGCTTGCAGCAGGCCGCCAGCAGCCAGGCCAACGCCTTCCAGGCGGGCAGCAGCGAGGTGTCGTTGAGCGATGTGATGGCCGACTCGCAGAAGGCCAGCGTGGCCTTCCAGATGGGCGTACAGGTGAGGAATCGCCTGCTGACTGCTTATAAGGACGTGATGGGCATGCAGGTCTGAAAAATTTTTCAGCAGGCGCCTAAAGACGCCGTAACCGATTGCCGATGTTGCGCGAGAAGGCCCCCTGCCGGCTGCGGCGCATCTCAGGACGGACACGCACATGACCACGACCACCAGCTCTACAGCAACCGTCACCTCACTGGGCGTTGGCTCGGGGCTCGATCTGGAAAGCATTCTGGAGAGCCTGGAAGAGTCGAAGACCGCCAGCCTGCTGACGCCGATCACCACCCAGGAAACCTCGGTCAACGCCGAGATTTCCGCCTATGGCACCCTGACCAGCGCCCTGGACAAGTTGCAAACGGCTGCTGCGGCGCTGGCCGACTCCAGCCTTTACGAAGCGCTGAGCACCAGCATTTCCGGCAGCGGCGTGTCGGTGAGCACCACCAGCGACGCGGTAGCCGGCAGCTACAGCATCGAAGTGACCCAGCTGGCCCAGGCCCAGAGCCTCGCCACCACGGGTATCAGCGACACCAGCAGCACCCTCGGCAGCGGCACCCTGACCTTGCAGGTGGGCGACAGCGAGGCGGTGTCGATCACCCTCGACAGCAGCAACAACAGCCTCAGCGGCCTGCGCGATGCGATCAATGCCGCCGGCGCCGGCGTGACCGCGACCCTGGTCAACGATGGCAGCGACACGCCGTACCGCCTGGTCCTGACCTCCGGCAGCACCGGCACCCAGTCGGAAATCTCCGTCAGCTACAGCAGCGACGACAGCAGTGACCTGGCGTCCTCGCTGTTCAACGACATGACCGAGACGGTGGCGGCCAAGGATGCCCAGCTGACCATCAATGGCATCTCGATCACCAGCCAGAGCAACACGGTGTCCGAGGCGCTGCAGGGCGTGACCCTGAACCTGAGCGCCATCGGCAGCTCGCAGACCCTGAGCATCCAGCGCGACACCGACAAGATCGCCGACGCGATCAACGATTTCGTCGATGCCTACAACAGTTTCGTTTCCACCGTGGACACCCTGACCGCCTACGATGCCGATTCCGGCAGCGCCGGCGAACTGCTCGGCGACTCGACCACCCGGCGCATCAGCACCGAGCTGGCCAGCGACCTGTACAGCCAGATCGGCAGCGGCACTTTCACCTACCTTTCGCAACTGGGCATCGGCCTGGAGTCGGACGGCACCCTGTCGGTGGACGACGACAAGCTCGACAGCGCCCTGACCGACAATCTCGACGCGCTCACCGAGTTCTTCATCGGCAGCGACGGCAAGTCGGGCTTCATCACCCGCATGACTGATGACCTGGACAACTACCTCGACGAAGACAACGGCCTGATTACCGCCAAGACCGACAGCCTGGAATCCAAGCTGGAGCGCCTTGAAGAGCGCTACGAGGAAAAGCAGGCCCTGATCGATTCGGAAATGGCGCGCTGGCGCGAGCAGTTCACCCAGCTCGACACGCTGATCTCGACGCTGAACACCACCGCCGATTACCTCACGACTCAATTCGAGGCACTCAACAGTGATTGATGTGCAGGAGCCCGTTCGATGATGCCTTCACAAGACGCCAGTGCTTACGCCCGGGTCGGGCTGGAGAGCGGCATTCTTGCCGCCTCGCCCCACCAGCGCATCAGCATGCTGTTCGACCATTACCAGGCGGCGATCCGCATGGCCCGCCTGCAGATGCAGGCCGGCAACATCGCCGAGAAGGGCAAGGCGATCACCCGTGCGGTGAATATCGTCAGCCAGGGTCTGCGCGGCTCGCTGGACCTGGAGCAGGGCGGCGAGATGGCCCGCCAGCTCGACGATCTCTACGACTTCGTCGTGCGCCTGCTGTTGCGCGCGCACCTGGAGAACGACGAAGCCTCCCTCAATAGCGCCGCGGAGCTGCTGGGCCCCATTGCCTCGGCGTGGAATGCGATCGGCCCGGAAATCGAGGAATAACGCTAGATATGCTGCAAGCACAAGTGATCGCTGCCTACGAACGACTGCTCGAACAGTCCCGCCGCATGTTGGAGTGTGCGCAAAACGCTGACTGGGATGGCATCTTCGCGCTCAAGTCGCAGGGGCTGCTCGACGCCGCCAGCCTGCAACGCGCCGAGCGCCAGGCCGAACTCGACGATGACGGGCAACTGCGCAAACTTGAATTGATCGGCGAGATACTTGAGCTGGACAGTCGGGTGAGCAGTTTTCTGCATGACCGGCAAAACTATCTTGGCCAACTCATGCAGGTCACCCGGCAAAAAGGGCAACTCGATGGTGCTTATCGAGCGGGTGCGGGGCAGGTCATTCCATTGGTTCAGCGCTTGTGCCAATAAAGGCAATCAGCGATCATGAGCAAGCTAACTAAGTGAAAAGGCAGTAAAACGCAGGCGAATGTAAGGGTTTTGTAAACTCGCTTGAAAGTACAAATAAAGATCTGCCCCTATCTGTTATCGAACGCATCACTTGATACTTTAGGAAGAAAATAATTTTTATTTCTGCACTGAAATGGTGCAGTCCGGGGACTCGAAAAGAACGTCACACCGTCAACGAATCGACGCGCAAGTACCCATTCCAGAGGGCCTTGCCGGATTCGGGCCAAAACGCAGGGTTGTCTGGCGGATTTTTTTGGGCGGTGGGTCGTGGCGGTCGTCACTATCGAAAAGGGGAGGGGAGAAAGTTGCCAAACACCAATACCGATCTCGCAGACATTCAGGAGCTCAATCTTTCCTATCTGCTGCTGGCTCAGAACTTGTTGCGCAAGGATCGCGATGTAGCGATTTTCCGCTTGAAACTAAGCGAGAACATGGCGGACTTGCTGATCAAACTAAGCAGCAAGCAAATGACGCAATTGTCGCGGATCAATCAATTGATCTGTCGCCCCATCTTCGAAGAGGCCGAGCGTATTTCCCGTGCCCTGGATAATTCACGGGAGCTGAACATGGTCGAAATTCATACTTCCCTGCTGATGGCGGCCGCCGACCGTTCGGATCGACTGCATGGCAGCGGCAGCTGAATCATGTCGGAGAAAAGTCTGGTCGCCGAAATGCAACAGGTGCATCTGGCCATCGAGCTGATCCAGCTGGGTGCCCGCCTGCAGGTCGTGGAGACCGAAACCTCGCTCAGTCGCGGGCGGCTTATCCGCCTGTACAAGGAAGTGCGCGGTGCGCCGCCGCCCAAGGGCATGCTGCCGTTCTCCACGGACTGGTTCGTGACCTGGTTGCCGAACATCCATTCCTCGCTGTTCTACAGCATCTACCGCAGCATGCTGGAGATCGGCGGGCACCGCATCGACGCCTTCATCAAGGCCTACCGCCTGTACATGGAGCACGCCGGCAGCCCGGATGACGAGCGCGTGCTCGGCCTGACCCGGGCCTGGACCCTGGTGCGCTTCGTCGAGAACGGCATGCTCGAACAGATCCGTTGCTCGTGCTGCTCCGGCGAGTTCATCGCCCACTCCCACTCGCCCAAGCAGCACTACGTCTGCGGTATCTGCCAGCCTCCCTCCCGGGCCGGCAAGACCCTGAAACGTCGCGATATCGACCCGGAGAGCCTCGACACCCTGCGGCCTGTCAGCCAGCGCTGAATCCGGCGAAAAGTTTTTTCAAGACGCCCCTCGCGGATGCCGATCTTCAGCGGTCTTTCACTGCAACCCGAGGAGCGGCGACGTGCTCATTCTGATAGGACTTTTCGTGGCGCTGGCCTCGGTGTTTGGCGGGTTCGTGCTGTCGGGCGGCAGCCTTGGCCCGTTGTACCAGCCCACCGAGCTGCTGATGATCGCCGGCGCCGCCCTGGGCGCCTTCATTGCCGCCAACAACGGCAAGGCGATCCGCGCCACCCTCGGTGCGGTGTCCAAGTTCAAGCGCAGCGCCGGCTATGACAAGGCGTTCTACATGGAACTGCTGGGCATGATGTACAACCTGCTGAGCAAGGCCCGGCGCGAAAGCCTGCTGGCGATCGAGCGGGACATCGACGACCCGCGGCAAAGCCCGGTGTTCTCCCAGTACCCGCGCTTGCTCGACGACCCGCTGATCATGGATTTCGTCACCGACTACCTGCGGGTGCTGATCAGCCTGTCGGTGCAGCCCCATGAGCTCGACGAGCTGATGCAGCACGAGATCGAGGAATTCGAGCACGAGGCACACCTGCCCGCCGACGCCCTGTACAAGATCAGCGACGGCCTGCCGGCGTTCGGCATCGTCGCGGCGGTGCTCGGCGTGGTGAAGGCGCTCAGTGCGGTCAACGTCGGGCCGGACATGATGGGGCTGATGATCGCCCACGCCCTGGTCGGCACCTTCCTTGGCATCTACCTGGCTTACGGTGTGGTCGCGCCGCTGGCGTGTCGCATCGAGCGGCAGACGGCCGAATCGACCAAGGCCCTGCACTGCCTGCGGGTCACCCTGCTGGCCCACCTGCAGGGCATCCCGCCGCAACTGGCGGTGGAGTTCGGGCGCAAGACCCTGCACATCAGCGAGCGGCCATCGGCCCAGGAACTGGAAAACCACGTGCGCGGCGGCGGGGTCGCCCGGCCCGAGGTGGCCACGGCATGAACGAACAGCCGCTGATCATCCGGCGCAGAAAGAAGGTCAGCAAGGGGCACCACGGCGGCGCCTGGAAAATCGCCTTCGCCGACTTCATGACGGCTNNCGGCCCTGATGGCGCTGTTCCTGGTGCTTTGGGTGCTGTCCAACGCCGGCAAGGGCGACAAGGACGCCATCGCCCAGTACTTCAGCACGCCGCTGCTGGTGGCGATGACCAACGGCGACAAAAGCACCGCCAGCACCAGCGCGATTCCCGGTGGCGGGCGCGACCCCAGCGTTTCCGAGGGTGAAGTGGCGCGCAAGGCCAGGCGCCCGACGCGGCTCTCCAGCGAAGAGCGCCGGCACCTGCAGGCGCTCAAGCAGCGTCTGGAAAGTGCCGTGGAGCGCGACCCCAAGCTGCGCGAATTGAAGCAGCAGATCGCGATCGAGCTGAGTCCCGAGGGGTTGCGGGTGCAGTTGCTCGATACCGACAACCGGCCGATGTTCGAGCTCGGCAGTGCCCGGGTCGCGCCGTACATGAGCCAGGTGCTGAGGACCTTCGCGCCGGTGCTCAACGAACTGCACAACCAGATCCAGATCAGCGGGCACACCGACAGCCATCCGTATCCGGGAGGCGAGGCCTACTACAGCAACTGGGAGTTGTCGGCCGACCGGGCCAAGGCCTCGCGCCAGGAGCTGGTGGCGGGCGGGCTCGATCCGAACAAGCTGCTGCGGGTTTCCGGGATGTCCGATCGCATCCGCTTCCCCGGCGCGGCCCCGTATGACGCGGCCAACCGGCGGATCGAGATCATCGTGCTGGACAGCCAGGTGGCGAAGCGGATTCTCGATCAGCAGGAATACGGGGCGGAGCAAACAGGGCAATAGGGCGGGATATGCGCGGGTGTTCGCTGGTTCGGTGGGGCCGGTAGCGCTCCAGAATGGTGACTTGATCGTACGCGAACCCTGTGGGAGCGGG
>DQAA01000479.1:0-902 GCA_003523465.1 Pseudomonas sp. | reverse complement strand
TCCCACAGGGTTCGCGGCGTTCTTCCTGCCCTCAGCAAGACATACCCATGTCCGAATCCAGCACCGAAGACCGCACGGAAGCGGCCACGCCGCGCCGCATCGAGAAAGCCCGGGAAGAAGGCCAGATCGCCCGTTCCCGCGAGTTGAGCACCTTCGTCATGCTCCTCGCCGGGATCGGCGGANNCGGCATCGTCGAGCGCGGCATGCTGTTCGACCGCGCCCAGCTGTTCGATACCTCGCGCATGCTCGCCAGCGGCTGGTCCCTCGGTGAGGCGGCATTGCTGGCGCTGGTGCCGTTCTTCCTGCTGATGGTGGTCGCCGCCATCGCCGCGCCGACCCTGCTCGGTGGCCTGGTCATCACCCTCGGCGCGCTGCGCCCGCGTTTCTCCCGGCTCGACCCGGTCAGCGGCCTGGGCCGGCTGTTTTCCATGCAGGTGCCGGTGGAGCTGGCCAAGGCCGTGGCCAAGGCCGGGCTGATCGGTACCGTGCTGTACCTGTTCCTCGATGCCCATCTGGGCCAGTTGCTCGGCTTGCCCAAGCTGCCGGCGCAACAGGCGCTGGTCACCCTGCTGGACCTCACCGCCAAGTCCTGCGCCACCTGCGTTGCGGCGTTGATCGTGGTGGTCGGGATGGACGCGCCGTACCAGCTGTGGACCTACGCCAAGAACCTGCGCATGACCAAGGACGAGATCCGCCAGGAGCACAAGAACTCCGATGGCGACCCCCACGTCAAGGCGCGCATCCGCCGCCTGCAGCAGATGCGCGCGCGGCGCCGGATGATGAGCAAGGTGCCCAAGGCCGACGTGGTAATCACCAACCCCAGCCACTTCGCCGTGGCCCTGAGCTACCGCAAGGAACGCGATGGCGCGCCGCGCCTGGTGGCCAAGGGCGCCGACGCGGTG
>DQAA01000317.1 GCA_003523465.1 Pseudomonas sp. | reverse complement strand
CTGGCGCGGGCACGGCGCTGGTGGGGCGAGGCGGTGCGCTCGTCACAGGATGGCCAGTCGGTGTCGGTGCCGCTGACCGGGCTGATGGTCTACAGCGCCATCGAGGAATGTGCCCCGGCGGAATTCACCGGCCTGACCCTGGAATACGGCACCTTGCCCGGCCAGCAGGTACTCGATGCCCTGCGCGCCGAGCAATGGCTGCACAACAATCCCCAGGCGGGCGCGGTGCAGCGGCGCAAGATCAAGCAGCAACTGCGCGATGCCTTCTACGTTGACGAGCCGCAGTGGAAGGAGGAAGTGCTGCGACAAGGCCGCGAAGTGGCACGGCAGGCGTTGGTTGGGCTGGCTAGCTGACCACCCGGTTGCGCCCGTTTTCCTTGGCCCGGTAGAGATTGTCGTCGGCGTGCTTGAGCACTTCGGCGGCGCTGTCCAGTTGCGGGCTGCGACAGGCGACGCCAATGGACAGGGTGATATGCCCGACCCCAGGTACGGCGCTCGCTTCCAGTTGCGCACGAATACGCTCGGCGATGGTGCCGGCCTCGGCCAGCCCGGTGTCCGGCAGCAAAAGCACGAATTCCTCGCCGCCCGCACGACAGGCCAGATCGCCGGAGCGCGACTGTCCGGCGATGATCGCTGCCACCTGCTTCAGCGCCACNNCGCCGGCATCATGGCCGTAGGTATCGTTGACCCGCTTGAAGAAGTCGATGTCCAGGGCCAGCGCCGAATAGGGTCGCTGGGTCTGGTCGAGCAGCTCCAGCGCCGCCGTCATCGCCCGGCGGTTGGCCAGCCCGGTCATCGGGTCGCTCTGGGCCTCCTCGCTGAGCCGGCCGATCTTGCGGTGCAGCAACTGCACGCTGGCGATCAGCGCCTGGCGGATGGCGGCCGGCTCCTTGTACCAGGCCTTGATCCGTCCGAGTTCATCGATGGTCAGCGCTTGCGACAGGTGAGTGGCGCTGTCTGCCAATTGTTGCAGGGGGCGTGTAATCCAGCGTGCGCCGATCCACAGGAGCAACAGGCCGATGATGCTGGCAGGCAGCAGGTCGAGGAACATCGACTGCATCAGCTTGCCGAGGGTGGAGAGGGCGATGGAGCGGGGTTGCTGGGCCACTACCGCCCAGTCTGCATTTTCTACCGGCGCATAGCCCGCCAGCATCGGCACACCCTTGTAGTTGTTCACTGCCATGCTGCCGTTTTCCCCGCGCAGTGCCGCGTCCACCGTGGCGCTGGTGTGGAGCACCTCGCCGATGCGTTCGGTGTCGGGGTGATGGAGCAGCCGGCGATTTTTGTCGGCGACGAAGGCGAAGGTGCCGTCGTGGTGGAAGTGATGCGAGACCACCGTACCCAGGGCGCTGTCCTTGCGGATGTACATGGCGCCGCCGATGATTCCGAGGAAGGTGCCGTCCGCGGCGAAGATGGGCTGTGAAATGAACACCATCAGGTTGCCGGCGCTGGAGGTGTAGGCGTGGCTGATCAGGGGGCGGCGCTCTTCCACGGCGCGCCTGACTTCCTCGGAGTTGAGGTTGCTGCCGGTGGCCAGCAGGTTGTCCGGGTGAGTGTGCAGGACCTTGCCGCCGGCATCGGTGATGACCACGGTGTTGAAGTCTTCGTCCTGGGCTTGCAGGCGCTTGGCTTCGGCATGGAGCAGGTGCTGGTTGTCGAAGTCTTCGGCCAGTTGCTGGGCGCTGTAACCGAGGTGGGCATGAGCCGACTGGAGGAAGGCACCGATGCTGGAGGCGACCTTGGCCGCGTAGGCGTGGTTGGCTTCCAGGGTGGCGTGGATCAGGGCGTCGCGTTGCACGCCGTAGGCCACCACTAGGCTGTTGGCCAGGGTGGCGAGCGCGGAGAAGATGGCGAAGGCCAGCATCAGGAAGCGCAGGTCGAGGCGCCGGGAGGTGGGTTTTTTCATCGCGCGCGGGTTGTCCTGGGTGGGGGCACGCGATTGAGGATAGGCTAAATCCTGTGTTGTTCTTCAGGGCCTCATCGCTGGCAAGCCAGCTCCCACAGGTACTGCATACACCGGACCTGTGGGAGCTGGCTTGCCAGCGATGAGGCCAGAAAGGTCAGCCGTGATTCTTGCCCAGCAGCGCGTGATACAGCTCGCTGTCCCCAAGAATCCCGACCACCTTGTTGTCTTCCTGCAGCACCAGCTTGTTGCCGGTCTGGTAACGGATCTGCAAGGCCTCGCGCATGCCGATGCTGGCGCTGACCAGGGTCGGCTTGCGCCCCAGCGCTTCCACCGATTCACCCGGTACCCAGTTCTGCAGGTCGAGGCCGTTGACGCCCTGGCGCGCACCCTTGATCACGCCGTCGGCCAGGTCGAGCCAGGAGTCGCCACCCGGGTCGATGCACACCGAGCCGTTGACCCGCTTGCATTGGTCCAGGCTGCGCATCAGGCTGCGGCCGCACAGCACGTTGAGCGGGTTGGTGTGGGCGACGAAGGTACGCACGTAGTCGTCCGCCGGGTTGAGCACGATCTCTTCCGGCTTGCTGTACTGGATGATCTTGCCGTCCTTCATGATCGCGATGCGGCTACCCAGCTTCAGCGCTTCATCGAGGTCGTGGCTGACGAAGACGATGGTCTTGCTCAGCTTGCGTTGCAGCTCCAGCAACTCGTCCTGCAGGCCCTGGCGGATCAGCGGGTCGAGGGCCGAGAAGGGTTCGTCCATCAGCAGGATATCGGCGTCCATGGCCAGGGCGCGGGCCAGGCCAACGCGCTGCTGCATGCCGCCGGAAAGCTCGTCGGGCTTCTTGTTGCGCCATTGGGCCAGGCCCACCAGTTCGAGCTTCTCGTCCACCAGCTTGCGCCGTTCCTTCTCCGGACGGCCCTGCATCTCGAGGCCGAAGCTGATGTTCTCGCGCACCGTCAGCCAGGGCATCAGGGCGAACTTCTGGAACACCATGGCGATGCGCTGGGTGCGCATCATCTTGAGTTCCGCCGGGGTGCAGTGGGCGATGTCGATATGCGAGCCTTCATGCTCGACGAACAGCTTGCCGCGGCTGACGGTGTTGAGGCCGTTGATGCAGCGCAGCAGGCTCGACTTGCCGGAGCCGGACAGGCCCATCAGCACGCAGATCTCGCCTTTTTCGATATCCAGGTTGGCCTTTTCCACGCCGACCACCAGCCCGGTTTTCTTCAGGATCTGCTCCCGCGAAAGGCCCTGGTCAAGCAGGCTGAGGGCCTCACGCGGTCGATTGGAGAAGATGACGTCTACGTCTTCGAAGCGAATGATGCTCATGCCTCACCCCTTACCTTTACATCGGGTTGTTTGCAGATACGGTCGAGCATGATTGCCAGGAGGACGATCGCCAGCCCGGCTTCGAAGCCCAGGGCGATATCGGCAGTGTTCAGTGCGTTGACCACGGGTTTGCCCAGGCCGTCGGCACCCACCAGCGCGGCGATCACCACCATCGACAGCGACAGCATGATGCACTGGGTGACACCGGCCGCGATGCTCGGCATCGCATGGGGCAGTTCGATACGGGACAGCAGTTGCCGGCGCGAGCAGCCAAAGGCCTTGCCGGCGTCGAGCAGTTCCTGGGGTACGTCGCAGATGCCCAGGTAGGTGAGGCGGATCGGCGCGGCGATGGCGAACACCACCGTGGAGATCAGCCCGGGAACCACGCCCAGACCGAACAGGGTCAGGGTCGGGATCAGGTAGACGAAGGTGGGGACCGTCTGCATCAGGTCGAGGACCGGACGCATGGCGGTATAGAACATCGGCTTGTGCGCGGCGAGGATGCCCAGCGGTACGCCGATGGCCACGCAGACCATGGTGGCGAACAGCACCTGGGCCAGGGTCTCCATGGTTTCCTGCCAGTACCCCAGGTTGAGGATCAGCAGGAACGAGGCGACGCAGAAGGCAGTCAGCGCCCATTTGCGCTGGATCAGATGGGCGCCCACCGCGATCAGCCCGATAAGGACGAACGGGTTGAACCAGGTCAGGGCCCCGGTCACGCCGTGAATCATCCATTCCAGCGCTGCGGCGAACGCATCGAAGTAATTGGCTCCATGTTGCGTAAGCCATTCAACGAAGGCCGCGATGTGCTGGCCCAAGGGTAGTTTTTGATCGATCAGCATGATAGCGAGCGTCCACCTGCAAGGATTCGGAAACTCCCCGCGACGGTCGTGGCCGTCGCGGGGGCGTGCTTACTGCGTGAGTTTGGCCTTGGCGGCTTCCAGGCCGGGTTTGCCGTCCACGGTGGTGACACCGGCCAGCCAGGTGTCGAGCACCTGCGGGTTTTTCTTCAGCCAGGCTTTCGCCGCGGCATCGGGTTTGATCTTGTCGTCGAGCACGTTGCCCATCAGGGTGCTTTCCATGTCCAGGGTGAAGGACAGGTTTTTCAGCAACTGGCCGACGTTGGCGCATTCCTGCACGTAGCCCTTGCGGGTGTTGGTGAGGACGGTGGCCTTGCCGAAATCGGGGCCGAAGAAGTCGTCGCCGCCGGTGAGGTACTTCATCTCGAAGCGGGTGTTCATCGGGTGCGGCTCCCAGCCAAGGAAGACCACCGCGTTGTGGCGTTTCACCGCGCGATCCACCTGCGACAGCATGCCGGCCTCGCTCGACTCCACCACCTTGAAACCGGCGTCCTTCAGGCCGAAGGCGTTCTTGTCGATCATGCTCTGGATGGTGCGGTTGCCGTCGTTGCCCGGTTCGATGCCGTAGATCTTGCCGCCCAGTTCCTTCTCGAACTTGTGGATGTCGGCGAAGGTTTTCAGGCCCTTGTCGGCCAGGTACTTCGGCACGGCGAGGGTCGCGCGGGCATCGCTCAGGCTGGGGGCGTCGAGGACCTTGACCTGGCCGGCATCGACGAAGGGCGTGATGGTCTGGGTCATGATCGGGTTCCAGTAGCCCAGGAACATGTCCAGGCGCTGGTCACGGATGCCGGCGAAGATGATCTGCTGCGAGGCGCTGGTCTGTTTGGTCTGGTAGCCGAGGCCGTCGAGCAGCACCTGGGTCATGGCGCTGGTGGCCATCACGTCGGTCCAGTTGACGACGCCCAGGCGTACGTTCTTGCAGGCGGCCGGCTCTGCGGCCATCACGTTGGTGCTGAGGATTGCGGTACCGACGAGCATCAAAAACGAACGACTGATCGATTGCATGGTGGCTCCTCCAACGGCAGTTCTAATTGTTATGGGGGGCGGCTTCTGCGAGCCGTGGTGCTCAAGGTACGCGGGGATGGCCCGATGAAATCGCACTCTGGCGACCAGCTCTTGCACAGTGGCGACCTGCGGAGTATTAACCGGGATTCCCCTGCCAGCGAGTCGCCAGCATGCTCCAGGAATTCCACTTTCTGCTGTTACCCGGCTTTTCCGCCCTGGGCTTCATTTCGGCGCTGGAACCGCTGCGGGTCGCCAACCGCTTTCGCCCTGGCCTGTACCGCTGGCGGGTATTGAGCCTGGACGGTGGGGCGGTGCTTGCCAGCAACGGCATGTCGGTCAACGCCGATGGTCCGCTGGAGCCGTTGGGCAAGGGCGCGACGCTGCTGGTGGTGGCGGGTTTCGAGCCGCTGCACAGCTACAGCGCGGCGTTGGCGCACTGGCTGCGCAAGCTGGATCACGAAGGGGTGGTACTGGGCGGGATCGATACCGGCACGTTGCTGCTGGCCGAAGCCGGATTGCTCGACGGCCACCGCGTGACCCTGCACTGGGAAGCGCTGGAGGCCTTCAAGGAGCGCTACCCGCGGCTGGAAGCGACCCAGGAACTGTTCGAAGTCGACCGCCAGCGCATCACCTCCGCAGGTGGCACCGCGTCCATCGACCTGATGCTCGACCTGATCGGCCAGGCTCACGGCCCGGAGCTGGCGATCCAGGTTTCCGAGCAGTTCGTGCTTGGCCGCATCCGCCCCCGCCAGGACCACCAGCGCATGCAGATCGCCTCGCGCTACGGCATCAGCAACGGCAAGCTGGTGCAGGTGATCGGCGCCATGGAGCGCAATACCGAAACGCCGCTGAACACCCTCGAACTGGCCGGTTCGGTGCAGGTCAGCCGGCGTCAGCTGGAGCGGTTGTTCCGGCTCTATCTGAACGACACGCCCAGCGGCTTTTACCTGCGCCTGCGTCTGGACAAGGCGCGGCAATTGCTGCGCCAGACCGAGATGAGCGTGCTGGAGGTGAGCATCGCCTGTGGCTTTGACTCACCTTCGTATTTCACCCGGAGTTATCGGGCGCGGTTCCAGCGGTGTCCGCGGGAGGATCGGCGGGCGCTTGGCGCGGGCTGAGCCGCTACAGCCCCTCCTGCAACAGCGCCCGTGGCAGGGCGAAGCCCTTGAACAGTGGCTGGGTGAACGGGTTGTTGGCTTTCTCCGTACTGATTCGGTAGCGCATGCCGCCGTCCGGGGCGGCGAAGCTGAGGTCCACGCTGGTGCTGGTGTTGCCGTTGAGTCGCGCCTTGCTCAGCAACCGATAAAGCGACCAGGGGCCGCGATACACCAGCCCGCTGCTGCTGCCGCCGGCGTTGACGAGGGTCATGCGGCTTTCGTTGTTGGGCGCCAGGGTATTGGGCCAGATGAGCGCTGTGCTGGTGGTCGGGCCATGGTTGTAGGTGACCAGTTGCCCCTCGACGCTGAACGAGCTGCTGCGTTTGTTCGGCGCCAGGCCCAGGGGTTCGAGGTAGAACTGCACGCCGAGCAGTCCGCGACTGTTGAAGAAGGCATCGCGGATACGATCGGCCGACTCCAGGCGGGCCTGCACATCGTCACGCACCAGATAGCCACCAAGACGCTCGGAATAGAGGGCTTCCAGATTGTCCTCGAGGAACAGGTCCAGGTACTGCTCGCGAAAGTGCTGCAATCGACCCTGAGGGCCGAAGAACGCGGTGAAGTCTTCCAGCGAGACTTCCTCGCGGCTGGCGGGGTTGAAGGGGTAACGCTCGGCCAGGCGCTCGCGGTAGAAGCGATGGACATCGTTGTCCCAGCGTCGCTCCAGCTCGCGCAGCGCTTCTACCAGGATCACCCGCGAGGATTCGTCGGCCAGCTTGGCGACATGCCGGTTCATGGGTTCCGGTAGCCCGGCGGCGATCCGTTGCAGGTTGGCGATGGGGTCCGGGCCTTTCAGCGAGAAGCGCTCCACCACCATGGCCAGGGCGGCTTTGCCGCGCTCGGGGCTGTCGTGCACGAGGCGCATCTTCTCCTGCACGCTGGCAACCGCCAGCATCGTTTCTTCCAGGTAGGGCGCCCGCTCACCCCGGGCGTCCAGCAATTGGCTCAATGGCGCGAAGGCACGGGTGATTTCCATGATCTGCGGGGTTTGAACGGGGGAGTCGCTGGCCTTTTCGGCAAGTGCAACGGTCTGCCCGGCCACGGGCAGGGCCGGGCTGCCGGTGATCGCCCTGGCGCCGAACTCACTGTTGTCCCGCACCGTTTCGACCAGGCGGCGCAGTGGCGTGGCGGGGCCGGTAACGCTGTTGAGGATGCCGACGGCCTCGGCGATGTCGTGGAAGTCGCGCACTTCGAGCTGGTTGAGGTTGCGCTGCCAGGTATCGACGTAGGCACGGCTGTAGATCGCGCGGATCCGCTCGGCCAGGATGGCTTTGTCGGCCTGGGAATAGTCGACTCCGCTGCGTTCGCCCAGGGCCCACTGGTCGATCATCGCCAGCTCGGTGAGGTCCTCGCTGTGCCGGGAGAAGTAGCTGCGGTAGCCGCTTGCGGTCAGCAGGGCATCGATGCGGCCGTTGGCGTCGGGGGATTCCAGCCCTGCGGTCTCGCTCTGGTAGACGATGTCGAAGGCCGGGCCGATTTCATTGCGCAGGTCCAGTGGCGAGCGCTGGGAGGCTCCCGCTTCCTGGCGCATGGTCATGTACACCCGCTCAGGCAGGGGGATCTGCTGCAGGTGTCGCTGCACCACGGCGACCCTCTCCTGGTAGTGCGGCAACTGGGTATCGACGTACTTCATTGCGTACTCCAGATGGCGCATCAGTGCCTGCTGGGTACCGTCCTCGCCCGGAAAAGCCCTTTGCCAATAGGCGGCCATCCAGTTTTCGACCACTGGAGGGCGGCGGTTGGAGCGATCTTCGATCATCCGGTAGACCCGCAAGGCCGCCAGCTGGGCGTCCCCGTCGAGATCGGAGCCATCCAGCGATTCCATTACCCCGCTGGCCAATGCCGGCAGGAACCGTTGCGACAGCAGCGCCAGATAGGCTTCGTCGACCTTGGGGCCTATCGCCCGGCCTTGATACAGGCCCATGTTGGCCACCACTGGCCAGGCGTTGCGGTAGTTGCCATACACGGCGACTGCATTGCTGATCTGGTCCAGCGGCTGCAACAGGTTGCGTCCGGTCGAGTCCAGCGTGCCGTCGATGGCGCTGGCGCTGAAGTCGCGGCTGCGCTCCATCACGCTGGAGGCCTTGTCGCGATTGAGGGTGTAGTAGTGGTGCCAGCCGCCGATGATCATCAGACTGCCCAGGGATGCCACGCCGAAATGCAGGGCGAGGGCCTTTTTCTTCTGCTTCAGGACCCGCGGATTGTCGCCGGCAAGCCCCGATTCGGGATAGATGACGCGCTGGAACAGCTGCTGGGCGAAATAGACCATCGCCTGGCCGCTGGGGTGCATCCGGTTGGCCGGCTCACGCAGGCCATAGGAACGCGCCGCCGAGGCGACGAACGCGTTGTTGAGCACGCCTTGCTGGTAAACCGAGGAGAAGAACACACCGCGAGGCAGGGACGGGGTGGCGAAGCGATCGCTGCCCAGTACATCGCCGAGGAAGTCCAGCAGCACCGGGCGCAGTCCGGACATCTGCCGCAACAGCGAGTAGAGGGATTCCCGTCGGGGCACGTCGCCGACTTCGGCCATGGCGTCGAAAACCTGCTCGTTGAGGCGGCCGAGGAAGGCGTCATAGCGCTCGCCCAGCTCCTCGAGCCAGGCGTCGTAGTCGCGCAGTGAGTCGAGGGTGAAGGTGAAGCCGAAGATCTCCTCCCGGGCCGACTTGGGCAGGCGGGCGAACAGGGGCTCGAAGCCTTCCAGAAGGTCGAACTTGCTGAGCACGACATACAGCGGCGGACGCGTGCCCAGTTCACGGCTCAGCTCGATCAGGCGTGTCCGCAGGAGGATGGCCAGGGCCTTGCGGTCGCTGGGTTTCTGGTTCAGCAGCGTCACCAGGCTGACCATCAGCACCACGCCGTTCAGCGGACGGCGGCTGCGGTTGTGTCCGAGCCAGCTGACGAAGCTGTTCCACAAACGCGAGTGAATGTCTTCCGGCAATCCGGCGATGCTGCTGCGTAGTGTGTTTCCGGTGGTGGAAGTGGTTGCTGCCTCGGAGTGGGCTGCAGCCCTGGGCTGGCTGATGAATTCGCCGGGCGGGTCGATGAGCACCGCCTGGTCGCCGATGCACCAGTCGATGGGATAGAGCCGGTCCGGGTCGTGGTGCTGGCGTCCGCTGCCGGCCTTCATCTCCCCGCTCAGGGAAAAGCTCTGGTTGGAGCGGTTGACGAAGCTGGTCTTGCCCGAGTTTTCCTGGCCCAGCACCAGGTACCAAGGCATCTGGTACAAGGCGTTGCGGCCCTTGAGGTTGGCCTGGAGCAGGGCCAGGCTGCGGTCCAGGTCGCGCTCCTGGGCGTCGATGTAGCGCAGGCAGGGATCGTTTTGCACCTGCTGCTCGTGCGCCCGTTCGGACTCCAGCAGCCGGGTGCGTCGGCGCAGGTGCAGGGCCCAGCCCAGCAATGGCATCACCAGCAGCACGAGGCTGGCCAGCACCCGCG
>DQAA01000348.1 GCA_003523465.1 Pseudomonas sp. | reverse complement strand
CTCGATCTCCAGCGCCAGCAGTTGCTCGCCGGACAGCGCCGCACGCACCGCCGGCACCGGCACGCCGCGCTCGCGCAGATAACCGAGGGCGGCATGCTGGGCCTGCAGTTCCACGGCCGAATAGTCGCCATGGCAGACCTTCAGCACGTATCGGCCCTGGGTGCTATCGACGCGGAAATTCAGGTCCTGCTGGCTGCCCAGCGCCTGCAACTCACCGTCCAGTCCATAGTGCTGGTCGAGCAGGCTGCGGGCCTGGCGTTCGCTAAGGGAGGGGCAAGGCTGGCTTGCACGGTGGACAAGGGTGCTGAGGGGCATGGCGGGGACCTCGGTTTTTTTGCGCTATATCGCCATCGGCACTGCCATTACGCAAGGGCAATGGTTAAAATTCCGCACAATTTGTCCTGGTTTCGTTGATTAAAACGCGACAAAGCGGTTATCCGGCGCAATCTGCTTGCGCCGGCTCGCACGTACACACAAGCTATGCAACTTTTGCTCAATGTCAGTTATGGAAGAAAGGCAGCCCGACATGCGTATTCTCATCACCGGTGGAGCCGGATTCATTGGCTCGGCGCTGGTTCGCCACCTGATCGACAACACCGAACACGAAGTACTTAACCTCGACAAGTTGACCTACGCCGGCAACCTCGAATCGCTGACCCGCATCGCGACCAACACCCGCTACGAGTTCGTCCAGGCCGACATCGTCGACCAGGCTGCCGTCAGCGCCGTGCTCGAGCGCTTCAAGCCCCACGCGATCATGCACCTGGCTGCCGAGTCCCACGTCGACCGTTCCATCGACGGCCCGTCGGACTTCATCCAGACCAACATCGTCGGCACCTACAGCCTGCTGGAAGCTGCCCGCGGCTACTGGTCGAAACTGCCAGCCGGCGAGCGCGAAGCCTTCCGCTTCCACCACATCTCCACCGACGAAGTGTACGGCGACCTGCATGGCGTCGATGACCTGTTCACCGAGACCACCCCGTACGCGCCAAGCTCGCCGTACTCGGCGAGCAAGGCTGCCTCCGACCACCTGGTCCGCGCCTGGAACCGCACCTACGGCCTGCCGGTGCTGCTGACCAACTGCTCGAACAACTACGGTCCGTTCCACTTCCCGGAAAAACTCATTCCGCTGGTCATCCTCAACGCCCTCGCGGGCAAGCCGCTGCCGGTCTACGGCAATGGCCTGCAAGTGCGCGACTGGCTGTTCGTCGAAGACCACGCCCGCGCCCTGTTCAAGGTGGTGACCGACGGCGTGGTCGGCGAGACCTACAACATCGGCGGCCATAACGAGCAAAAGAACATCGACGTGGTGCAAGGCATCTGCGCCCTGCTCGAAGAACTGGCGCCACAGCGTCCGGAAGGCGTTGCCAACTACGCCGACCTGATCACCTACGTCAAGGATCGCCCTGGTCACGACCAGCGCTACGCCATCGACGCCAGCAAGATCGAACGCGAACTGGGCTGGGTTCCCGAAGAAACCTTCGAAACCGGCCTGCGCAAGACCGTCCAGTGGTACCTGGACAACCTGGAATGGTGCCGCCACGTACAAGACGGCAGCTACCAAGGGCAACGTCTGGGCACCTCTGAACTCAAGGACCTGATTGCATGACCAAAGGCATCATTCTGGCGGGCGGCTCCGGCACCCGCCTGCACCCGATCACCCTCGGCGTCTCCAAGCAACTGCTGCCGATCTACGACAAGCCGATGATCTACTACCCGATCTCGGTCCTGATGCTTGCCGGCATCCGCGAGATCCTGCTGATTTCCACCCCGCAGGACCTGCCGCAATACCGCCAGCTGCTGGGCGACGGCAGCCAGTTCGGCATCGAGATCAGCTACGCCGAGCAGCCGTCCCCGGACGGTCTGGCCCAGGCCTTCCTGATCGGCGAGGAATTCATCGGCAACGACCCGGTGTGCCTGATCCTCGGCGATAACATCTTCCACGGCCAGGGCTTCAGCGAGCAGTTGCTGCGCGCGATCAAGCACCCGTCCGGCGCCACCGTCTTCGGCTACTGGGTCAAGGATCCGGAGCGTTTCGGCGTGGTCGAGTTCGACAAGGACGGCCGTGCCCTGTCCATCGAAGAGAAGCCAAGCGAGCCGAAATCGCACTACGCGGTCACCGGCCTGTACTTCTACGACAACGAAGTCGTGCGCATCGCCAAGGACGTCAAGCCGTCGCCACGCGGCGAGCTGGAAATCACCGACGTCAACAACGCCTACCTGGCACGCGGCGACCTGCGCGTCGAGCGTTTCGGCCGTGGCTTCGCCTGGCTCGACACCGGTACCCACGACAGCCTGCTGGAAGCGTCGCAGTACGTGCAGACCATCGAGCACCGCCAGGGCCTGAAAGTCGCCTGCCTCGAAGAGATCGCCTACGACCACGGCTGGATCGACCGCGAGCAGCTGCTGGTCCGCGCCAAGGCCTTCGGCAAGACCGGCTACGGCCAGTACCTGTTCACCCTGGCCGGTGAGCGTCAATGATCCACAAGGAGCCACGCCCATGACGCTGAAGATCCTCATCAGCGGCCAGCAGGGTCAGGTTTCCCGGGAATTGCAGGCACGTCTGGGCGACCTCGGTCGCCTGCACGTCCTCGGCCGTGACCAGCTCGACCTGGCGCATCCCGAGCGCATCGCCGAGCAGGTCCGCGCCATCGCCCCCGACCTGATCATCAACGCCGCCGCGCACACGGCGGTGGATCAGGCCGAGAGCGAGCCGGAACTGGCCTTCGCGATCAATGCCAAGGCGCCGGGGATCTTCGCCGAAGAAGCCGTGCGCCTGGGCATCCCGCTGATCCACTACTCCACCGACTACGTTTTCGACGGCAGCAAGCAAGGCCGCTACACCGAAGACGACGCGACCAATCCCCTGGGTGTCTACGGCCAAAGCAAGCTGGCCGGCGAACAGGCGATTGCCGCAGTCGGCGGGCAGCACCTGATCCTGCGTACCAGCTGGGTCTACTCGACCCACGGCCGCAACTTCCTGCTGACCATGCAGCGCCTGCTGCAAGAGAAGCCGGAGCTGCGGGTGGTTGCCGACCAGATCGGCGCACCGACCTGGGCCGGGACCATCGCCAACAGCACTCGTCAACTGATCGAGCGCTGGCAGGCCGGCCAGACCGGTGCCTGGGGCGTGTACCACCTGACCGCCGAGGGTGAAACCTCGTGGTTCGGCTTCGCCCAGGCCATCGGCGAGCAGTTGAAGGCCCAGGGCAAGCCCTGCGCCAACCTGGTGCCGATCGCGTCCAGCGAGTACCCGACGCCGGCCCGCCGGCCGTTGAACTCGCGCCTCGATTGCAGCCGCCTGCAACGCGAGTGGAACGTCAGCCAGCCCGACTGGCATCAGGCGCTGATCGACTGCCTGAAGTAGCGCATAATGCGCCAGATCTTTCTGGCGCATTTTCGCGATGACCATGACCCCCAGCCTTCCCCGTCGCCCCCGCTGGCGCAGCCTTGCCCTTCTCGCCCTGTGCCTGGCGCCATTGCTCTGGCCGCTCAACCGCCTCGCCGAGCACTACTACCAGGACGAACTGGCCAGCCAGAACCGCCAGACCCTCGACCTCTACGTCGCCAACCTGCTCGGTACCCTGCACCGCTACGAAGCCTTGCCGCAGATCCTCGGCGACCTGCCGACTATCCGCGACGTCCTCGCCGACCCGCTGCGCCTGGAGTTCCTGACCAACGCCAACCGCCGGCTCAAGGACATCAGCAGCCAGACCGGCGCCGAAGTCATCTACCTGATGGACGCCAAGGGCAACACCCTGGCCGCCTCCAACTGGGACAAGAAAGACAGCTTCATCGGCCGCAACTTCGCCTTCCGCCCGTATTTCAGCGACGCCACCGCCGGGCGCCTGGGGCGCTTCTTCGGCCAGGGCACCACCTCGGCCAAGCGCGGCTATTTCTTCGGCGCACCGGTGTGGGACAACGGCGCGGTGATCGGCGTGCTGGTGGTCAAGGTCGACCTCGACCATACCGAAACCCTCTGGGGCAAAAGCCCGGAACAACTGCTGCTGACCGACAACAACGGCGTGGTGGTGCTGACCTCGCGCCCGGAATGGCGCTTCCGCGCGACCCGCCCGCTGAGCGATGAAGAGCGCCAGGCGATCACCGCGATCCAGCCCTACCCGACCCAGGAACCCAAGCCGCTCAACCTCAGCCGCCAGGCCTGGCTGGTGCAGACCCGCGCCATCCCGGAAACCGGCTGGGAAGTGAACATCCTCGCCCCACGGGTGCTGGTGGACCGCTCGGTAAGCACGGTGATGGCAGTGGGCGGCGCTACCCTGCTGGTGGTGATGCTGCTGGTGGGCCTGGTGATGCAGCGCCGGCGTCACTACATGGACCGCATCGACTTCGAAGCCCGCGCCCGCCACGACTCGGAAAAGCGCGTGGTCGAGCGCACCGCCGACCTCGAAGGCCTCAACCGGCGCCTGAAAACCGAGGTGCTGGAACGCGAACAGGCCCAGCAGGAAGCCGCCCGCGCCCAGGACGAACTGGT
>DQAA01000557.1 GCA_003523465.1 Pseudomonas sp. | reverse complement strand
TGCCGGGGCAGGGCGACGTCGGTCCGCGGGAAGCGCGCATCCAGGTTGAACGCCTTGAGCAGGCTGTCGACGTAGTCCGGCAGGCGCACGTTCGGGTAGTACTCGGTGCCGGTGCGGGCCAGGTCGCAGTTGACCTGGATGATCTGGTCGAAGCGGTCGCCCAGCAGGTCCAGNNTGTCGGTGAAGATCACCCCGATGGCCAGGATGCAGTCGGCGTCCAGCACCTTCGGCGAGGTTTCCAGGCGCGAGGCGGGGCCGGCGTAGGTGCCGATGAACTGCTCCTGCTGTTCGTCGAGCACGGTCTTGGCGTCCAGCGTGGTGCTGAACGGCAGCTTGCAGCCGTCGATCAGGCGCTGCACCGCGTCCTGCAGGCCGTAGCGCATCACTTCCACACCCAGCAGCACCAGGGGCTTCCTGGCTTCGGCCAGGCGCTGCAGGCTGTTGTCCACCAGCAGCTTGAGGGCATCCGGGTTGGACGGGCGCGGCGCCGGGCTCAAGGTGCCTTGCGGGCGCGAGCACTCCAGGCCCCAGACATCCTTCCAGGCTTCCAGGTACACCGGCTGGCGATGGGTGATGGCGGCGATCAGCGCGCTNNACGGCGCCTGGCGGGCGTCGGAGATGATCTCGCAGGCCACGGTGACCTGCTCCAGCACATTGCGGTCGGCCTCGAAGTTGCCGGTGGAATGGTGGAACAGCACATGCTGGGTGCGCGCCAGTTCGCGGTTGGCGGTGGACGGGCTGGCGGAGATCACCACCACCGGCGCCCGCTCGACGAACGAGCCGGCGATGGCGTTGACCGCACTGAAGGTGCCCACGCCGTACTGCAGCGACACCGCGCCGATGCCATGCACCCGGGCATAGCCNNTCGCCCACCGCGTCGATGCCGTCGAAGGCATCGAGGGCGTTCATGAAGTTGGAAACGTAGTCGCCCGGCACCTGGAAGACCTTGGTCAGGCCCAGTTCCTTGAGGCGGGTCAGCAGGTAATCGGCAACGCTGAAGTCGACGGTGCTCATGCCTTGATCCCCGTGTAAGCGAATTCGGTAACCTCGGCGAGGGTCGCGGCGCAGTCGCTGCAGGTCAGCGTCGGCGGGTTCTCGATATCGATCGGCGCCGGGGTCGGCAGCAACTGGTAGGCCTCCGGCAGCCACTCGGGACGGGGCAAACCGAAGAAGTCCTGCAGGGTGGATTCGGCGGTGGTCAGTGCGCCTTCGACCCAGCCCTGGCCGTAGGAATAGGCCTCGCCGACGATGTACACCTCCTGCTCCTGCACCGGGTGGCGCATGCGCTGGATGATCAGGTCGAGACGGTAGTTGGCTTTCCACTCGTGCCAGCCGCCGCCGAACGGATCGGCGTCCCAGGCGTGGTACACGGCGGAGTAGGGCGCCGGCAGCTCGATCTGGTCGTGCAGCGAAGTGACCTGGCGCTGGGCGATGCGCACCATTTCCTCGCTGATCTGGTACTGCATCCTGGGCACCACGGCATTGGCGTCGACCCGGCCCTCAAGGCTCTTGGGCTGGTAGCCCTCGAACGGCACGCCGCCTTCCAGGCCTTTCCAGAACGGTACGGTGCCGATGTCGTTGTAGGACGCCATCAACAGCGAGTTGAAGGTCTTCTCGCCGCCGTCCTGCTCGCCCTCGGTGCCCATGTAGTAGCACTGGCGGATCGGCAGGTCGGTGACCGAGCGCCCGGCCACCAGGCCCTGGGCGCGCCACCAGGGTTGTTCGTAGGCGAGGAACAGCTTGAACGCCGACTGCACCAGAACCGAGTCGAGGTTCTCTTTCAGCCACGGATCGTCGAACAGCGGCGACTGGATCAGCTCCAGGGAGCGGCGCGGCATGGCCAGGATCACCTGGCGGGCATGAATGATTTCTTCCGGGCCGGCGACGTCGGTGGTCTTGCCATCCACGGTCTGGGTGGCCTGGAAGTGCAGGCGGTACGGGTATTCGGTGTCATCGCTGATCTGCACCGACACCAGGCGGCGGTTCATCTGTATCCGCTGCTCGGCCGGGACCAGCCCGCCGGGCACTTCGGCGAAACGCTTGGCCAGGGTCAGCGGTAGGGTCTGGAAGCCGGTCTTGAGGGTCAGGAAGACGGTGTTGTCGCTGTACTCGGTGGCGGGCAACTGGGTCACGGCGCTGGCGTTGGCCACGTTGGCCTCATAGCCGCCGGCGTCCTTCATGAACTGGTAGCCCTCGTTGCTCAGTACGCGGTAGAGCAGGTCCCAGAAGCCGTAGCGCCAGATTTCCTTGCCGAACACCTTCACTTGCATCTGCTCGGCCAGGCTGAGCTTGTCGAAGCCTGGGTAGATGTTGTTCATCACCTTGACCTGCAGGTCCTCGGGGCCGAAACCGCGTTCGGACCAGGCCAGCTTGTAGGGGATCTTTTCCGGTGCCTCGGTGAAGTCACGCAGGCGGAAACGCTCGCCGCGCAGGTAGAACAGGTTGTCCTTGGCGCCGACCGGATGCTCTTCCGGCAGGTGGCTGCCCATGGGGAAGTCCTTGGTCGGCAGCTTGAGTGCGCCGACCAGCTTGTCGACCATCACATGGCCGCCGGTGCCGTCCTCGGTGGCGGGCATCCAGCGCATGCCGCCGACTTCGGCGACGACGTTGGGCAGACCGGGCAGATTGATACTGAAGAGGCGCCCGCCGATGCGGTCGCTGTATTCGAACAACTGGATGCGTTGACGATCGCCTTGTGCCTCTTGCAGGCGCCATGCGCTGTAGGTCCCTGATACGCCGCCGCCGATGATGGCGACATCCAATGGCTGGGTCTGACTCATCGCAAATANNGGAGGCAGTATTGACGAGGATTGTGTCAGTGCCAATCTGCCATCACTGAAATTTTTGTGGGCGATGGCTGAACCGTTGAACCCCCAATGAAACCGGGGCTTTGCGGGGCAAGAAGGTATGTGCGCAAGGCAATCGAAAGGGACCGCTCAAGCCCGCGCCCGCCGGCGATATCGGCCGGGGCGGGGCTGGCGGTTTTCAGGGGTTATCCGCGGCTGGCGGCGAGGGCCTGTTGCAGGTCGGCGATGATGTCGTCGCTGTGCTCGATGCCGATCGACAGGCGCACCATGTCACGGGGCACCCCGGCTTTTTCCAGTTCTTCGTCGTTCAACTGGCGGTGGGTGGTGGAGGCGGGATGGCAGGCCAGGGACTTGGCGTCGCCGATGTTCACCAGGCGCACTACCAGCTTCAGGGCATCGATGAAGCGCGCGCCGGCCTCCTGGCCGCCCTTGATGCCGAAGGACAGGATCGACGCCGGCTTGCCCTGGGTGTAGCGCTGGGCCAGTTCGTGCTCGGGATGGTCTGGCAGGCCGGCGTACTTGACCCAGGCGACCTGGTCGTGGGCCTGCAGGTAGTGGGCGACCTTGAGGGCGTTCTCGGTGTGGCGCTCCATGCGCAGGGCCAGGGTTTCCAGGCCTTGCAGGATCAGGAAGGCATTGAACGGCGAGAGTGCCGCGCCGGTATTGCGCAGCGGCACCACCCGGCAACGGCCGATGAAGGCCGCCGGACCGAAGGCTTCGGTGTAGGTCACGCCGTGGTACGACGGGTCGGGGGTGTTGAGCAGGGCGAAGCGTTGCTTGTTTTCGGCCCAGGGGAACTTGCCCGAATCGATGACGATGCCGCCGATGCTGGTGCCGTGGCCGCCGATGTACTTGGTCAGCGAATGCACGACGATATCGGCGCCGTGCTCGAACGGCCGGCAGAGGATCGGCGTGGCCACGGTGTTGTCGACGATCAGCGGCACGCCATGACGGTGGGCGGCGTCGGCCAGGGCCTGGAGGTCGACGATATTGCCCGCCGGGTTGCCGATGGATTCGCAGAACACCGCCTTGGTGCGGTCGTCGATCAGGGCTTCGAGGGCGGCGATATCGTCGTGGGGGGCGAAGCGGGTCTGGATGCCGATGCGCGGCAGGGTGTGGGCCAGCAGGTTGTAGGTGCCGCCGTAGAGCTTGGCCACCGAGACGATGTTGTCGCCGACTTCGGCCACGGTCTGGATCGCATAGGTGATCGCCGCCATGCCCGAGGCCACGGCCAGCGCCCCGACCCCGCCCTCAAGGGCGGCCATGCGCTGTTCCAGCACATCGTTGGTGGGGTTCATGATGCGCGAATAGATATTCCCGGCGACCTTCAGGTCGAACAGGTCGGCGCCGTGCTGGGTATCGTCGAAGGCGAACGAGGTGGTCTGGTAGATCGGCACTGCCACGGCCTTGGTGGTCGGGTCCGGGCTGAAGCCCGCGTGGATGGCCAGGGTTTCCAGCTTCATGCAGTCGTTCCTTGAAAGAGGGTGGAAACGGCTGAGCATGGGGCGGGCGGGATTGGCTGGTCAATAGCCATAGTGGTTATAAGGAAATACCCGCAGCTCCACGGACCCTGTGGGAGCGGGT
>DQAA01000359.1 GCA_003523465.1 Pseudomonas sp. | reverse complement strand
GTGGGAGCTGGCGTTGCCAGCGATGAGGCCATCAGCAACACCGCAGTTATCAGTGCACCTGCTCCGCCGTCAGTTTCCCCCAGGCCGACAGCACCGTCGCCAGGATAATCAACGCCGCACCCGCCACCATCCGCAACGACGGTTGTTCACCGAACAGCCACCAGGCACAGGCGATCGCATACACCGGCTCCAGCGCAATGATCATCCCCGCGCTGCGCGCCTCCAGGCCTTCCAGGCTCTTGACGAACAGGTACTGGGACAGCCCCGTGCAGAAGATCCCGAGGACTGCCAGGTACAGCCAGTCGCTGTGACTCAGCCCCTGCACCAGCAGGGTGTCGAAGGCGAACGGCGCGACCAGCACGGCCACCGTGAGGTTCTGCCAGAACGCCACCTGCACCGCGTTCATGCCTTGCAGGCCACGGTGGTTGATGATCGCCAGCAGGGCGAAGGACAGGCCCGAACCCAACCCCCAGAGCAAGCCGACCGTACCCTGGTCGAGCAGGTCGAAGGACGGCACCACCAGCACCAGGCCGAGGCTGACCAGCAGCAACAGCAGGCCTTCGGCAGCACGAATGCGTTCGCGGAACACCAGCAGGTCGAGCACCGCGATAAACGCCGGGAAGCTGGCGAAACCGAGGGTCGCCACGGCCACGCCGCCAACCTTGATGGCAATGAAGAAACTGACCCAGTGCGAGGTCAGCATCACCCCGCTCAGGGCCATGACCCCGAACTTGCGCCAGTCCAGGCGATGGAACACGCCGCGTTTCTGCAATTGCGCCACCGCACCCAGGGCGAGCACGGCGAAGGCCGCGCGACCGAAGGTGATGACCGAGGCGGACGAGTGGATAAGGGCGCCGAGGATGCCGGTCAGACCGAACAGCACAGCGGCGATATGGGCCACGATCAGCGCATTGCGGTGACCGAGGGTGGAACCATGGGTTGAAACGTTCGAAGCGAGCATGGGCAGTAGGAAAGTCTGTGCATGTGTTCGCACGCGAGCGCTCTCCGGCGGTCGTGCGGACGGGTTTTTGGGTAGTTGGATTGTGTGGCCGCCCGGGAGGAAATCCGGGAGCCTTCGGTGCCGCGACGTTGTAGTGGCCTGCACGGGCCGTGTCGCTCGTTCACCGTACTGCGAAAGGAAACGGGGGTGGCCACCGCCTGCGTGGGGCGGTGGCCGGGTCAGGTACCGAACTCCGTCAGAACAGCACCCGGGTTTCAGCTCACGAAGCGTCGATCCAGATGGTCTTCAGCTCCGTGTACTGATCATGCGCCCAGATCGACTTGTCGCGACCGCCAAATCCGGACTCTTTGTAGCCTCCGAACGGCGTCGAGACATCGCCCTCGCCGAAGCAGTTGACCGTGACCACACCGGCGCGGATCTCCCGCGACAGGCGCAGGGCATTGCGCAGGCTGCCGGTGTAGGCCGAAGCCGCCAGGCCATAGACGGTGTCGTTGGCCAGGGCGATGGCTTCGTCGAGGGTGTCGAACGCGGTCACGCTCAGCACCGGGCCGAAGATCTCTTCGACGAACAGGCGGCTGCCGGGCTCGACGCCGTCGACGATGGTCGGCTGCACGAACACGCCGTCCTGGGTCTCGCCACCTTCCACCACGTTGAGCTTCTGCTCGGCGGCGTATTCCAGGTAGGAACGGACCTTCTCGAAATGCGCCTTGCTGACCATGGCGCCGAGACGGTTGTCCGGGTCCAGAGGGTCGCCGAGTTTCCAGTCCTTGACGTGTTTGGAGATCAGGCTGAGCAGCTCGTCCTTGACGTCCTTGTGCACGATCAGGCGCGACGAAGCGGAGCAGTTCTCGCCCATGTTCCAGAAGGCACCGGCGGTGACGAACTGGGCCACGGCGTCGAGGTCCTCGCAGTCGTTCATGACCACGGCCGGGTTCTTGCCACCCAGTTCCAGCACCACGCGCTTGAGGTTGGACTCGGAGGCGTACTTGAGGAACAGGCGGCCGGTGTCGGTGGAACCGGTGAAGCTGACCATCGCCACGTCCATGTGCCGGCCGATGGCTTCGCCGGCTTCACGACCTCCGCCAGGCACGATGTTGAACACGCCGGCCGGAACACCGGCTTCATGGGCCAGCTCGACCACGCGCAGGGCGGTGAGGGTGGTTTCCTTGGCCGGCTTGACCACGATGGAGCAACCGGCGGCCAGGGACGGGCCGATCTTCCAGGCCAGCATCAGCAGCGGGAAGTTCCACGGCAGGACCAGGCCGACTACGCCGATCGCCTCGCGTACGACCATGGTCACCGCAGCGGAACCGGTTGGCGCGGTGGCGTCGTAGATCTTGTCGATCAGCTCGGCGTGCCAGCGCAGGGTGTGGATGGTCTCCGGCACGTCGACGTTCTGGCATTCGCTGACCGGCTTGCCGCTGTCCAGGGCTTCCAGGACCGCCAGTTCATGGGCGTTGTCTTCCAGCAGCTGGGCGAACTTGAGCAGGACCTTCTTGCGTGCGTTGGGCGCCAGGGCGCTCCAGCGGCCGTCTTCGAAGGCGGCCTTGGCGGCGGCGACGGCGACGTTGACGTCCTGCACGTCGCAGGCGGCGACTTCAGCCAGTTTTTCGCCGGTGGCCGGGTTGGTGGTGACGAAGGTGCGGCCGCTGATCGCGTCGCGGAATTCGCCGTCGAT
>DQAA01000354.1 GCA_003523465.1 Pseudomonas sp. | reverse complement strand
CCTTGGCGCGATGGGCTTCGGCCGGGGCCACCAGGCTCACCGCCAGGCCCTTCTCGCCGGCGCGTCCGGTACGGCCGACACGGTGCACATGAATCTCGGCATCCCGGGCCAGCTCGACGTTGATGACCATGTCCAGCGACTCGATATCCAGGCCGCGCGCCGCCACGTCGGTAGCGACCAGCACCGAGGTGCTGCGGTTGGCGAACACGGTCAGGACCTGGTCGCGATCACGCTGTTCCAGGTCGCCATGCAGCGCCTCGGCGGCGATGCCCTTGGCCTTGAGGTGATCGACCACTTCCTGGCACTGCTGCTTGGTGAAGCAGAACGCCACACAGGACTGCGGGCGGAAATGACCGAGCACGCGGGTCACGGCGCTCATGCGGTCTTCGGCGTCGATTTCGTAGAAGTGCTGCTCGATCTGGCTGTCGTCGTGCAGGGCTTCGACCTTGACCTGCTGCGGGTCGCGCATGATCGACGAGGCCAGTTGCTTGATCCCGGACGGGTAGGTCGCGGAGAACAGCAGGGACTGGCGACGCTTGGGGGTCTGCTCGACGATCTCGGCGATGGCGTCGAAGAAACCCATATCGAGCATGCGGTCGGCTTCATCGAGGACCAGGGTGTTGAGCCCGTCCAGCACCAGGGTGCCCTTGCTCAGGTGCTGCTGAACCCGGCCCGGGGTGCCGACGATGATGTGCGCGCCATGCTCCAGCGAAGCGATCTGCGGGCCGAGGGACACGCCGCCGCACAGGGTGAGGATCTTGATGTTGTCCTCGGCGCGGGCCAGGCGGCGCAGTTCCTTGGCGACCTGGTCGGCCAGCTCGCGGGTCGGGCACAGGACCAGGGCCTGGCAGCCGAAGTAGCGCGGGTTGATCGGGTTGAGCAGGCCGATGCCGAACGCGGCGGTCTTGCCGCTGCCGGTCTTGGCCTGGGCGATGAGGTCCTGGCCCTTGAGGATGACCGGCAGGCTCTGGGCCTGGATCGGAGTCATCTCGGTGTAGCCGAGGGCATCCAGGTTGGCCAGCATGGCGGCGGACAGCGGCAAGGTGGCGAAAGCGGTGGCGGTGGTGGTCACGAGGCGGGCCTGCAAAACAAAATGTCGCGCAGTGTACCAGCCTCATGGCCATTCGCCCTAAGGCTCCAGCGGGGCTTCCTGACGAGGGGTACGTCGCCCGTCGTTCTTGCCCAGTTGCAGGAAGATCGCCGCCGCCAGCATGGCCATCAGGCCGATGGTGACGAAGGTCAGCTGGAACGCACCCAGGGTGGTTTCCACGCCTTCGGCGCTGCCCGCTGCGGTAAACCCGCCGAGCAGGGCACCGGCGCAGGCCACGCCGAGGCTCAGGGACAACTGCCCGACCACCGACAGCAGGCTGTTGCCACTGCTGGCGCTGGCGTCGTCGAGGTCGATCAGGGTCACGGTGTTCATCGCCGTGAACTGCATCGAGTTGATCGCCCCGAGCAGGCCCAGTTGCACCAGCAGCACGGCATGCGGGGTGTGCTCGTCGACCAGGCCGAGGCTGGCCAGCATGATCCCCAGCAGCAGGGTGTTGCCGGTCAGGATGGTGCGGTAGCCGAAGCGCTCGATCAGCGGCCGGGCGATGGACTTGGCGAACATCGCCGCTGCTGCCAGGGGAATCATGCTCATCCCCGCTTCGGCCGGGGAATAACCCAGCGCCACCTGCAACAGCAGGGGCACGAGGAACGGCAGGGCGCCGCTGCCCAGGCGGGCGAACAGGTTGCCGAGAATGCCTACGGAGAAGGTCCGCACGCGGAACAGCTTCGGCGAGAACAGCGGATCATCGATGCTTCCGGCACGCAGCCAATAGGCGGCCAGACAGGCCATGCCGGCGAACAGCAGCAACATCACCCGCAGGTGCGGCAGGTGCAGCTCGCCCAGGCCTTCCATGGCAATGGTGATCAGCACCATCGCCGCGCCGAACAGGATGAAACCGACGCCATCGAAGCGCGTGCGCGACGAGCCACGCAGGTCGGGAATGAACTTCCACACCGCATAGCAGCCAATGGCGCCCACTGGCAGGTTGAGCAGGAAGATCCAGTGCCAGCTGAGGATTTCCACCAGCCAGCCGCCCATGGTCGGGCCGATCAGCGGGCCAAGCAGGCCGGGGATGGTGATGAAACTCATGATCCGCACCAGCTCCGAGCGCGGGTAGGCGCGCAGCACTACCAGGCGCCCCACCGGCAGCATCAGCGCGCCGCCCAGGCCCTGGATGATTCGCGCTGCCACCAGCATGCTCAGGCTGTTGGCGGCGGCGCAGAGCAGCGAGCCGAGGCTGAACAGCAGGATTGCGCCGAAGAAGATGCGTTTTGTGCCGAAGCGATCGGCTATCCAGCCCGACGCAGGGATCAGCAGGGCCACGGTGAGCATGTAGGCGATGATCACCGACTGCATGCGCAGCGGGTCTTCGGCCAGGTCCCGGGCCATGGCCGGCAGGGCGGTATTGAGGATGGTGCCGTCGAGGGACTGCATGAAGAAGGCGATGGCCACCACCCACGGAATCCCGCGGGCGGTGGTGGGGTCCAGGGGTGTGCGGTCTGGCATGGAATGTCCTTGCATGCACGGTCCCTGTGGGAGTTGGCAAGCCAGCTCCCACAGGGGCGGCGCATGCGGTCCCTGTGGGAGCTGGCTTGCCAGCGATGAGGCCAGACCAGACACCATCCCTGTCAGCGCCAGAATCCTTGATCGAGAGCGCGACACCTCAATCCCCCAACCCCATCGCCCGCCGATACTGCTTCGGGGTAAACCCGGTGAGCTGCTTGAACTGCCGGGTAAACGCACTGTGGTCGGTATACCCGCACTGCAGCGCCACGTCGGTGATCGGCATTTCGGTCAACAACAGGCGGTGCGCATGTTCCAGGCGCACCTTGTGGATCATCTGCCGCGGCGTGAGGTGGTACACCCGCTTGCAGTAGCGCTCCAGTTGCGCCACGGAAACCCCGGCGATCCGGGTCAGTTCGCTGAGCAGCACCGGGCGGTGGAAGTGGGTGCGGATGTGTTCGTCCACCGCCGCCAGGCGCTCGTACGCCGGGTGGCTGGAGCTGGCCGATTGCAGGTCCACCGAGACCCCGGCCAGGCCGATGATGTCCCCCGCGCGGTTGAACAACGGGCGCTTGTGGGTCAGGCACCAGCCCGGCTCCCGCGAGCCGTACAAGTGCAGTTCAAGCTGGTCTTCCAGTACCCGCCCTTCTTCCAGTACCCGGCGATCCTGATCGGTATAACCAGGACCGAGTTGCGCCGGAAATACTTCGGCACTGGTCTTGCCCAATATGGGTTTCAAACTTTTCAAACCACAGCGCTGAACCAGCGCGGCATTGGCCAGTAAATAACGCGCCTGCAAGTCCTTGATAAAGATCGTGGCCGTGGGAATGGCATCGAACAGTGGCATTAAGAACGCCAGGCCCGATAACAACTCATCCATGGTCCTGGGCCGCTGCTGGATATTGCTCTGACTCAGGATGGCGAATGCGTGGGGGTTCACTGATGGGCCTCCGGTTCCTGACCGCTTGGTAAAAATCCGCTTGTGCTTCAAGCCGGACGCCAGCTTGCCGCAGCCGCAGCGCCCTGTCGAGACGCGCGCCACGCCTTATGGGTCGTGGCCTGTAACGCTTCAGAAATTTCCGAAGAAGTTTGTCGAAATTTCCTAACTATGCCGATTTCGTCATTTTCGCTGGAGAAAAGCATCAAGCAATGGCGCCTCGATGAGTCCACTGTATTGGCATTGCCTGAGTCGTCGAAACGTTGTGGCGGGTTACGGGCAAGGCATTGCCGGCGCTCGAAAGTTGCGGCGGCAGGCATGCGCGAAAGTGCTGGGGAAGTGTGCCTCCATGACCGAAGCGCCAACGCTGTAACAGTGACATTCATTCTGCCTATCCAATAACCCACAAGAAGGCGACGCCATGTCAGGCAAGTTCAAGAAACAACTTTCATTGATAGACCTAACCTTTATCGGACTCGGGGCCATCTTCGGTTCCGGCTGGCTGTTCGCGGCCAGCCATGTGTCCGCCATCGCCGGTCCCGCCGGGATCTTCTCCTGGCTGCTCGGCGGTTTCGCCGTGCTGCTGCTGGGCATCGTCTACTGCGAACTCGGCGCGGCATTGCCCCGGGCCGGTGGCGTGGTGCGTTACCCGGTGTACTCCCACGGCCCGCTGCTCGGCTACCTGATGGGTTTCATCACCCTGATCGCGTTCTCCAGCCTGGTGGCCATCGAAGTGGTCGCCGCCCGCCAGTACGCCGCGGCCTGGTTCCCGGAGCTGACCAAGGCCGGTTCCAGCGACCCGACCATCCTCGGCTGGATGGTGCAGTTCGGCCTGCTGTGCCTGTTCTTCCTCCTCAACTACAACAGCGTGAAGACCTTCGCCAAGTCCAACAACCTGGTCAGCGTGTTCAAGTTCATCGTGCCGTTGCTGGTGATCGGCGTGCTGTTCACCTTCTTCAAGCCGGATAACTTCACCTCCCACGGCTTCGCCCCGTTCGGCCTGTCCGGGGTGGAAATGGCGGTCTCGGCCGGCGGCATCATCTTCGCCTACCTGGGCCTGACGCCGATCATCTCGGTGGCCTCGGAAGTGAAGAACCCGCAGCGCACCATACCCATCGCGCTGATCCTGTCGGTCCTGCTGTCCACCGCCATCTACGCCCTGCTGCAGATCGCCTTCCTCGGCGGCGTACCCACCGAAATGCTCGCCAACGGCTGGGCCGGCGTCACCAAGGAACTGGCCCTGCCGTACCGCGATATCGCCATCGCCCTCGGCGTCGGCTGGCTAGCCTGGCTGGTGGTGGCCGACGCGGTGATCTCGCCCAGCGGCTGCGGCAACATCTACATGAACGCCACGCCGCGCGTGGTCTACGGCTGGGCCCGTACCGGGACCTTCTTCAGCATCTTCACCCGTATCGACGAGAAGTCCGGCATCCCGCGTCCGGCGCTGTGGCTGACCTTCGGCCTGTCGGTGTTCTGGACCCTGCCTTTCCCGTCCTGGGAAGCGCTGATCAACGTGGTCTCCGCCGCGCTGATCCTCAGCTACGCCGTGGCCCCGGTGACCGTCGCCGCGCTGCGCCGCAATGCCCCGGAACTGGTGCGTCCGTTCCGCGTTCGCTACATGAACGTGCTCGGCCCGCTGTCGTTCATCATCGCCGCGCTGATCGTCTACTGGTCCGGCTGGAAGACCGTGTCCTGGCTGCTCAGCCTGCAGATCCTGATGTTCGTCATCTACCTGCTGTGCGGTCGCTTCGTGCCGACCATGCACCTGAGCCTGGCCCAGCAAGTGCGCTCCTCGGCCTGGCTGATCGGCTTCTATGCCGTGACCATCCTGCTCTCGTGGCTGGGCACCTTCGGCGGCATAGGCGCCATCACCCATCCGCTCGACACCATCGTCGTCGCCCTGTGCGCCCTGGGCATCTACTACTGGGGCGCGGCCACCGGCGTGCCGGCGCACCTGGTGCAACTGGATGCCGAGGACGCCGAGAGCGAAGCCGAACCTCACCACATGCCGGCTCCGGGCGGCGCCCGCGCCCAGTTGTCCTGACGTCGGAGCACGAGCGATGAGCGAACGT
>DQAA01000063.1:393-3143 GCA_003523465.1 Pseudomonas sp. | reverse complement strand
GCGGCGCTCGATCTCAATAACGCAAGAAAAACCAAGGCAAGCGCCTATCCGCCCTAATGCAATCTACCGACGGGCCTTTTCACCTCAAAGATGTGTAGATACCCATGCACATCGCTGGCAAGCCACACCACAAGACACCCCTGCAAAGCTTTTTCCTGCCCAGCCCCAACATTTTTAATAATTTGCCTAACCCCCCATCTGCCCCATCATCCTGCTCATTCGAACAATAAAAACGACGCGCACCCAACGCGCTCGATACCCGGCCGGTGCCAGGGCAACTGCATAAAAAGACCCGCACCCGCCTTACTGCCCTTTCAAGACTGTCAGTACCAACCATGTCGGGGTCGACGACCCGCGCCTGCTGTTCTCGGCTACCCGGCATTTACCTTGAGATGTAGGGAGGAAGTGTCGATGTCTTTGAAAATGCGTGCGTGCGCGGCGGCCGTTATGTCCGCGATGCTGGCCGGCAATGCCCTGGCTGCGGCGGACAAACTTACGGTGATTTCCTTCGGCGGCGCCACCAAGGCCGCCCAGGACCAGGCCTATTTCAAACCGTTCGAGCAGAGCGGGGCGGGCAAGGTGGTGGCCGGCGACTACAACGGCGAGCTGTCCAAGGTAAAGGCCATGGTCAGCGTCGGGCAGATTTCCTGGGATATCGTCGAGGTGGAAAGCCCTGAGCTGCTGCGCGGCTGCGAGGAAGGCCTGTTCGAGAAGATCGACCCGGCATTGCTCGGCAACGGCGAGCACTACCTGGCCAATACCGTCAGCGAGTGCGGCGTGGCCAGTTATGTCTGGTCGATGGTCATGGCCTACAATCCGGCGAAGCTCGCCACCCCGCCGGCCTCCTGGGCGGACTTCTGGGACACCGCCAAATACCCCGGCAAGCGCGGCCTGCGCAAAGGTGCCAAGTACACCCTCGAAGCCGCCTTGCTGGCCGACGGTGTCAGCCGTGGCGATCTGTACAAGGTCCTCGCCACCCCGGCCGGCGTGACCCGCGCCTTCGCCAAGCTCGACCAGATCAAGTCGTCCATCCAGTGGTGGGAAGCCGGCGCCCAGCCACCGCAATGGCTGGCAGCCAATGACGTGGTGATGTCCGCCGCCTATAACGGTCGCATCGCCGTGGCCCAGAAGGAAGGCACCAACCTGGGCATCGTCTGGAACGGCGGTCTCTACGACCCGGACCACTGGGCCATCGTCAAGGGCTCGCCGAACAAGGCCCTGGCCGAGAAATTCATCGTCTTCGCCAGCCAGGCCGACAGCCAGAAAACCTTCTCCTCGAACATCCCCTACGGCCCGGTCAACAAGCAGACCCTGGCGGCCTTGCCGGCGGATATCCAGGCGCAGTTGCCGACCGCGCCGGAGAACCTGGAGCAGGGCCTGCTGGTGGATTCGAGCTTCTGGGTCGATCACGGGGAAGAGCTGGAAGAGCGCTTCAACGCCTGGGCCGCGCGCTAGCCCTGCTGGCCTTGCCGGGATGTGACCTGGGTCGTGTCCAAGTGCCATCACTTGGGTACAATCCCGTCGCCGGATCCCCGGCAAGGCCAATGATGGCGACAAGGATCGAGGTGCAGTAGATGAGCGTTCGGATGGCGGTAGGTGCGGTGGTGCTGGCGGTGTTGACCGGGTGTGCGACCAATCGCTCGGAAATCGAGGTGAATGCTCCCCAGCCGGTAGCCCAGGCTGCGGCGAACAATGGCAAGAAAGTGATCATCAGCACCGTGGACGAGCGGACCTTCGAACTCGACCCGCGCCAGGCGGATATTCCGTCTCTGAAGAACGGCGAGATCCACGACAAGTCGATCACCGAGCGGGCCATTGGCCGCAAGCGCAACGGTTTCGGCAAAGGCCTCGGCGACGTGGTGCTGCCGTCGGGCCGCACCGTTTCCGGCCTGGTCGGCGACGCGGTCGCTTCCGCCTACCGTCAGGCAGGTTATGAAGTGGTGAGCGGCGCCCCGGCAGCGGACGCTACCCAGGTCAAGGTGCGCATCGTCGAGTTCTGGTCGTGGTTCTCGCCAGGCTTCGCCACCGTTGCCGTCAACAACAAGGCCCACCTGAAGATCGAAGGCGAAGGCACGCCGAACCTGGACGTGGTGACGCGCAAGAGCGACAACATGCAGGTGGTGGTCGAAAGCGACTGGAAGAAGATCACCGAAGCCGGCCTGCAGGAAATCACCCAGCAAACCCGCGGCAAGCTGTAATCCGCCAGACGCCGCCTCAGGTTACCCTGGGCGGCGTTTTCAATGGCTCAATGCGCGACGGCAGGTGCTGCGGCCAGCCGCCGCGAACGCATCACCCCCAGCAGTGCAATCCCTCCCGCCAATGCCAGGGTCGCCGTGACTTCCATGCGGTGCGCCGGCATCACGAACATCACCCCGAGGGCGAAGACGATAAAGGCGATCACCGCCAGCGTCAGCCAGGGGAACAGCCACATGCGAAACGCCAGGGGCTTGCCCTCGCGCTGCAGGATGCCGCGCATGCGCAGTTGCGAGCAGGCGATCACCAGGTACACCAGCAAGGCGATCGACCCGGAGGTGGCCAGGAGGAACTGGAACACATGGGCCGGGGCGAAGTAATTGACCACCGTGGCGAGCATGCCGATCAGGGTGCTGGCGATCACCGCCGCGCGCGGCACTCCGCGGGACGAAGTGCGTTGCAGCAGGCCAGGGGCGTCGCCGCGCTTGCCGAGGGAGAAGACCATCCGCGACGAAATGTAGATCGACGAGTTCAGGCAACTGGCCACCGCCACCAGC
>DQAA01000063.1:0-288 GCA_003523465.1 Pseudomonas sp. | reverse complement strand
GCCAGATCACCGAGCGGGTGGCCCGGGCGATGTTGCCGGCGGGGTTGCTGGACTCCGAGGCGGCGATGGTCACGGCCTCGGTGCCCATGAAGCTGAACATGGTGGTGAGCAGGGCGCCGATGATCGCCGTCCAGCCATTGGGCAGGAAGCCGCCCTGGGTCTGCACCAGCTGGGCCAGACCGCTGACCTGGCGATCCGGCAGGCCGCCGAGCAGGGCGACGAAGCCCAGGCCGATAAAGGCGACGATGGCGATGATCTTGAGCATGGCGAACCAGAACTCGAACTCGC
>DQAA01000133.1:2841-5315 GCA_003523465.1 Pseudomonas sp. | reverse complement strand
CAATGCCAGCGGCACCGCCTGCACCCCGGCCGACGGTTTGGCGAAGGGCCCCCGCACATACAGCGGCGAGCGCAGCGAGAACAAGCGCAGCCCCTTCGACTCAGGATCGATCTTCAAGTCCAGCTGCTCGGTGGCGAAATTCGCCGTGCCCGTCACGTAGATCACCGCGTTCTCGGTATCGAAAACGAACAGCCGGGTGGTCGCCAGGCCGTCCTTGATGCCCACGTCGGTGGCCGCGCAGTTGATCTTCACTTCGTTGTCGCCAAACAGCTTGCCGACCACGTAGTTGCCCACATTGAGCCCGGCGATTTCCATCAGCCCACGGCTGACCGCGCCGTCGTTGATCAGCAGTTTCAGATCGCCGTTGGAAGTGCCAAGCAGCGCCGCGATCGAGTTGCCGCGACCAGTGATGTCGGCGTCGCCATTCAGTGCACCGAAACTGGTCTTCATCGGCTCGAAGGTGGGGAACAGTTGCTTGAGCTTCAGGTTGCGCGCGGAAAGCCTGGCCCGGCCCTGCATCGGCGTGCTGCGGCCATCGAGGCGCACCTGCATGTCCAGCTTGCCGCCCGCCACGCCGAAGGACAGCGGGTCGAGGCGCAACAGGCCGTCTTCGAGCAGGACATGGGTGTTGAGGTCGGTGAAGGGCAGCTCTTCGGTCTGCACGATGCGCTTGCCGGTGAAGGTCACGTCGGCGTCCATCGCGCGCCAGCGCTCGGTGCGGAACTCTTCCACCGGCAGGACCTTGTCGCCGGGCTGCTTCGCGGCGCCACCCCGGGCTTTCTGCTGGGCATTGGAGTCGGCGCCGATCAGCGGGGCGAGGTCCTTGAACAGCAGTTGATTGGACACCAGCTTGCCGCTCAGCTTGGGCCGCGGCTGGCTGGAGACGAAGGCCAGGTCGCCATGGATATCGCTGTCGCCGATCTTGCCGTTGAAGCCTTCGTAGCGGAACAGCGCACCACCCGGCTCGTGCAGCCTGGCGATCAGGTGACCGTCAGTCTGGTACGGCGGCGTATCGGGCAGGGTCACGCCGGTCAGCGGATAGAGGTTGGCGAGGCTGGCACCGGAGAGTTTCAAGCGCAGGTCGAGGCTGCCGAGATTGCGCGGGTCGGTCAGGGTGCCGGCGATGATGGCGCGGGTCTTGGCGATGCTGACGTCCGCCTGCACAGGGAACGGCTGGGTCGCGTCCTGCAGGGCGAGCAGACCGCCGATCTTGCCATCACCCGTAAGCGCCTGGCCCTTGTAGGTGCCCTTGACCTTGAGGCCGAAGGCGTAGTCCTGGGCGTTGCCGTGCTCCTTCGCGGTTTTCTCGGCGGTGCTCTTGCCGACGATGTCGCCAAAGGGGATCGGCTTGCCCAACGGGTCGATCTGCACCTGCACGCTGGTTTTCAGGGTGGCGTCATCGAACGCCACCTGGCCCTTGTCGAACCCGATGGCGCCGATATCCAGCACCCATTTCGACGGCTCGGCGTTTTCTTCCTTGGGGCCGAAGTCGAAGGTCCAGTTGGCCCGGCCGTCGGCCAGGCGCTTGAGGCTGGCAGTGGGCAGCTTGAGGTCGACACGCGGAATGACGATGCGCTGGGCCAGCAACGGCAGTGGCGAGAGACGGAAGTCGACCTGCTGCAGGCCGACCATCTGCGGCTCCTTCAGCCATTCCGGATTGCCCAGGGTCAGGTCCTGGGCAGTGAACGCCGGCCACGGCACCCAGGCCCGCCAGCCACCTTCCTCGGGCTCGCGACGCCAATGCACGGACAGGTCGCCATTGATGGCGAAGGGTCGATGCAGGGCTTCGGAGACCTTGTCGTTGAGAAACGGCTTGACCCGGTTCCAGTCGAAAGTGGCGATGAAGATCACCAGCACCACGAGGATCAGCGCGAGGCTGGCCAGGGTCCAGGTGATGATTTTGGCGGGGCGCGTCATTGCACGGTTCTCCAGTGACAGCAAGGCAGACAGCGTGCGTGAACCACGCACTTGTACTTGGGACTGACAAAACGCCGAGGGGTTTTACCCGATCCCGCGAGGCGACCGGATTTTTTCCTGACGCCCCGGCCAGTTTTCCCATCGATACGGCAGTAAGTTTCGCGCCGACCCCTCACTCAATTCCGACAAAAGCACTCGGGAAAGCCCCGAGCTAGAGCGGCCCGCCAGATCTATCAATCTCGTTGATTGTTACCATTATCTTTATGAACTTTTCTATCCAATTTCCGAGAGTAGCATTGCCTCCGTACCCACTTAGTTGCCCTCCCCAAGGAGAACCGAACCATGAAACGCCAATTGCTGCTCAGCCTTGCCCTCTCTGTCGTGGCCACCAGTGCCTTCGCCGTACCGGCCGCCGACCAACACCTGTCCGCCGAAGCCCGCTCCAGCTCCGCCACTGTTTCCCAGCCGCTGAACACCCTGGCTGAAGGTGGTTCGGATCGCGTGATCGAACGTGCCAACCGCGTTGCCGAAGGTGGTGGTGACCGTGTGATCGACCG
>DQAA01000133.1:2521-2746 GCA_003523465.1 Pseudomonas sp. | reverse complement strand
AACCGCGTTGCCGAAGGTGGTGGCGACCGTGTGATCGAACGCAACAACCGGGTGAGCTGATGCCTATGCGCGAAAACAACAGCTATCCGCGCGCAACCTGCTCCCCTCCGAGGCCCGGTCCATTGACCGGGCTTTGTTTTTCCGGTTCCGGCCATTAGAGTGCAGGGCCTGTTTCACACGAACGAACCCGCCATGCTGCCGCGCGCCGAACAGAAGCAACAGACC
>DQAA01000133.1:0-2479 GCA_003523465.1 Pseudomonas sp. | reverse complement strand
CGGCATCGTGCCCACCGGTTTCTATCGGCATTTCGAAGACATGGACCAACTGGGCCTGGCCCTGGTCCGCGAGGTCAACGAAACCTTCCGCCAGACCATCCGCATGGTTCGCCACAACGAGATCGAACTGGGCGGCATCACCGACGCCTCGGTACGCATCTTTCTCGATGTAGTGGCGGCCAACCGCGCGCAGTTCCTGTTTCTCGCCCGCGAGCAGTACGGTGGCTCGCAACCGGTGCGCCAGGCCATCGCCCGCCTGCGCGAAGGCATCAGCTCGGACCTCGCCGCCGACCTCGGCAGCATGCGCCGCTGGCAGCATCTGGATGCGCCGGCCCTGGAAGTGATCGCCGACCTGGTGGTTAAAACCGTGTTCGCCACCCTGCCCGAGCTGATCGACCCGCCCGCCACGCCCGTCGAAGGCCAACTGAGTGCCGAGGCCAAGATCGTCCAGCAACTGCGCTTTATCTTCATCGGCGCACGGCACTGGCAGGGCCTTGGCAACCCGGTCTGATCCCGGCGCCACGGGGAAATTTCCTGCTACCATGCGCGCCAACGCAACGATGCCGACGAACCTTTTCCATGTCCGAACTCTCCCCTGCCCAGTCCTCCCTGCTCGCTGAAGTCCAGCAACACTTCGACCGGCGCATCGTGCCGCTCTGGGAAGGCCCGGGCTGGAACCCGGACATGGCCCTGCCCTTCGAGGCCCTCGATCCCGCTCATCAGCCCATGCCGGTGCAGCGCTACCGGGCCATGGCCTGCGCCCGCCAGCTCTACCTGTTCAGCAGCCGCATCGACCAGCCCGGCGCCAGCGAACGCGCCGCAGCGCTGTTCCGCTCGCTGAACCGGCATTTCCATGACGCCGAACATGGCGGCTGGTTCTACAGCATCGATGCCCAGGGCAAGCCGCTGGACCGGACCAAGGACCTCTACACCCACGCCTTCATCGTCTTCGCCTGCGCCCATTACTGGAACAAGAGCCGCGACAGCCTGGTGGAGTCGACGCTGAATGCCGCCCTCAGCGTGGTGGCCGAGCGTTTCGCCAACGACGATGGCCTGTATGAAGCCCGTCTTGGCGAAGACTGGTCGGACCTGGCCAGCGGCCCGCTGCAAAACCCCCTGATGCACCTGGCTGAAGCCTTCCTCGCTACCCTCGCGGTGCGAGAGGACGCCGAGGTTCAGGCGGCGCTGCTGGCGCTGACCGAAGGAATGCAGGCGCAGTTCATTGACCCGCAGCACGGGGTGATGCTGGAGAAACCGCGCGGGGCTGTGGATAACTGGTTCGAGCCGGGGCATCAGTTCGAATGGTTCTGGCTGCTGGACACCTCGCCGCTGCTCAAGGGCACGGCACTGCATGCGTCGCTGGAGCGGGCCTTCGCCTTTGCCGAACAGCGTGGGGTGAAGGATGGCGCGGTACTGGCGATGCTCGATGCGGATGGCAATGTGCGCGATGCGACCCAGCGGATCTGGGCCCAGGCCGAGTACCTGCGGGCGCTGACCTTGCGCGCGGATGGCGGGGAGAAGCTGGCCGGGCAACTGGAGATGTTGCGCCAGCGGTTCCTGCATGAGGGGGGGTGGTATGAGTGTCGGGATGCTCAAGGTGTAGTGAGCAGGAATGATATGCCTTCGACTACGCCCTATCACCTGGCGACCTGTCTCCAAGGCCTGCGTCGGCTGGGCTGACGCTATCGCTGGCAAGCCAGCTCCCACAGGGTCTTGCGTCGCTCGCGAGAACACGGCTGTACCTGTGGGCTGGCTTGCCAGCGATTAGGCCCTCAAGGGCAACTCAGTCCTTGCGGGTAATCGAGAACCCGGCCCAATCCTGGCTCACCGGCATCAACTCAAGGTTGTTGATGTTGATATGGGCCGGCTGGTTGAGAATCCAGAACACGGTCTCGGCGATGTCCTGCGGCTGGATCGCTTCGGCGCCCGCGTAGGTGGCGTCGTAGCGGCTCTGGTCCCCAGCGAAGCGCACCAGCGAGAACTCGCTTTCACACAGCCCCGGCTCGATATTGGTCACCCGCACACCGGTGCCGCGCAGGTCGCAGCGCAGGCTCAGGGAGAACTGCCCGACGAAGGCCTTGGTGCCGCCATATACGTGACTGCCCGGATACGGATAGTTGCCCGCCACCGAACCGACGTTGAGGATGGTGGCGCCACGGCCGTGGGCGATCAGCCGCGGCAGCAGCAGCCGGGTGCTGTACATCAGGCCCTTGATGTTGGTGTCGACCATGGTTTCCCAGTCGTCCAGATCGCACTTCGGCGCAGGATCCGCGCCGAGGGCCAGGCCCGCGTTGTTGATAAGTCCGCGCAGCTTGGCAAACGCCGGCGGCAGGCTCTCGATCGCCTGCTCCATGGCCTTGCGGTCGCGGACATCCACGACCAGGCCGTGTACCTGGGTCTGTTTCGACAATTCTTCGCACAGGGCGTCGAGACGCTCCTGGCGGCGACCGGTCAGCACCAGCGACCAGCCGGCCTCGGC
>DQAA01000428.1 GCA_003523465.1 Pseudomonas sp. | reverse complement strand
TTGCCGGCGATGAGGTCATCAGCTTCGCCATACATCAGTAGCCAGGTAAAACTCCGTGCGTTTCCCAAAAGCTTGAGTACAATCATCGGATTTTGAGCTGGCACATTGCCCGCGCACTTTTCCGTCCTGGATTGCTTGATGCTGAACGGCAGTTATTCCCCCTCCCTGGTTGTGATCTCCCNNGCCGCCTGGCCACGGCCAAGGGGCGCGCCGCCTATCTGTGGATGGCCGGTGGGGCGCTGGCGATGGGCATGGGCATCTGGTCGATGCACTTCATCGGCATGCTCGCCTTCAGCCTGCCGGTCCAGCTGGGCTATGACGTCACCCTGACCCTGCTGTCGCTGGTCATCGCCGTACTGTCCTCGGGCTTCGCCCTGTGGCTGGTCAGTCAGCGCAGCCTGCCGCTGCGCATGCTCGTGCTCGGCGCCCTGATCATGGGCGCGGGCATTGCCTGCATGCACTACACCGGCATGGCCGCGATGCGCATGCAGCCCGGCATCCAGTACGATCCGTTGCTGTTCGGCCTGTCGTTGCTGATTGCGGTGGGCGCGTCGATGGCGGCGCTGTGGATCGCCTTCCACCTGCGCCGCACCACTCCCTATGTGCGCCAGGTCCGCGCCGGTGCCGCAGTGGTGATGGGGGTGGCGATCGTCGGCATGCACTACACCGGCATGGCTGCGGCCAATTTCCCCGAAGGCAGTTTCTGCGGTGCCTACGAGACCGGTTTCAACGGCGACGGCCTCGACTACCTGGTGCTGATCACCACCCTGGCGGTGCTCTCGGTGGCGCTGCTGACCTCGGTCCTCGACGCCCGCCTGGAAGCCCGCACTGCGGAACTTGCGCGCTCCCTGACCCTGGCCAACCAGGAACTGACCCAACTGGCCCTGCACGACACCCTGACCGGGCTGCCCAACCGCACCCTGCTGGCTGACCGCATCGACCAGGCGATGAGCAAGGTCGCCGAGCATGGCGGGCGATTTGCGCTGATGTTCATCGATCTGGACGGCTTCAAGCCGGTAAACGATGCCTTCGGCCACCACACCGGTGACCAGTTGCTCAAGGAAGTGGCCCTGCGCCTGCGCGGCCACCTGCACAGCCAGGACACCCTGGCCCGGATCGGCGGCGACGAATTCGTCCTGCTGGTGGAGCTGGATGACCCGGACGACGCGGTCAACGTCGCCGCCAAGCAGGTCAACCTGGTATCCCGGGCGTTCCGCGTGGCCGAGCAGAACCTGCAGATATCCGCGAGCATCGGCATCGTCCTGTACCCCGGCAACGGCGCCGACCAGCATGAACTGCTGCGCAATGCCGACGCTGCCATGTACCACGCCAAGAGCGCCGGCAAGAACGGCTACAGCTTCTTCGACGTGTCGATGAACAGCAACGCGCGCCTGCAATTGCAGTTGCTGCAGGACCTGCGCACCGCCGTCGAGGAAAAGCAGTTCCGCCTTTATTACCAACCCAAGTACGACGCCATCGGCCGCCACCCCATCGGCGCCGAGGCCCTTGTGCGCTGGGAGCATCCGACCCACGGCCTGCTGCTGCCGGACCGCTTCATCACCCTGGCGGAAAAGACCGGGCTGATCATCCCCATCGGCGAGTGGGTGCTTGAAGAAGCCTGCCGGCAGATGCGCCTGTGGATCGACCAGGGCTACAGCGACTGGCGCATCGCGGTGAACCTCTCGGCCATCCAGTTCTGCCATGCCGGGCTGGTGGACAGCGTTGCCTCGGCCTTGCAGCGCAATGGCCTGGCGCCCAACAGCCTGACCCTGGAAATCACCGAAACCACCGCCATGCGCGATGCGGACGCCAGCATGGACGTGCTGCAGCGCCTGTCGGACATGGGCGTGGACCTGTCGATCGACGACTTCGGCACCGGCTATTCCAGCCTGATGTACCTCAAGCGCCTGCCGGCCAACGAGCTGAAGATAGACCGCGGGTTCGTCCGCGACCTAGAGCAGGACAGCGACGATGCGGCGATCGTCTCGGCGATCGTCGCCCTGGGCCAGGCGCTGGGCCTGCGCATCGTTGCCGAAGGGGTGGAAACCGACCGCCAGCAGGACTTCCTGACCCGCCTGGGCTGCGATTCGCTGCAGGGCTATCTGCTCGGCCAACCGGTGCCGGCCGAGCGTTTTCTGCTGGATATAGAGCGGGTGAAGGTGGCCCAGGCTCGGGCCTGAAGGCCTGGTCGGGAATCAGGCCGTGCGCTTGAGGGCACAGGACGGCTGGAAAGCTTCCAGTTCGTCTTCCACGGCTTCGATGATCCGCTCCACATCGTGGGCGGCCATGACAGTGGAGCAGGGGATGCCGGCAATCGCCAGCAGGGTTTCACCGGTGGCCCGGTCGAACAGGCGGGCGACCATGCTGCGCGGGGCATCCATGCTCGCTTCGAAGCCAAGCGGGTGGAAATGCCAGCGCATCATTTGGCAAGCGCCGGGGAAAGTGAGTTTGTTCATGCAGGCCTCCTTGTACCGCGCGACGATAACCCTGAATGAAATCTCTGACGGCTTTGTAGGCCTTTTCCGGCCAGAGCTAACCATAGCAGTATTGCTTTGGGTGAAAAGGAATAATTCCCGGTGCTTTTTACCGTTCCATGACGGTGGTCACATTCCTTCGCCTGAGCAAAATTTGCGCAAACGTTTTCTCCGTGGCTTGACCGGGCCATCAGGCGTACAGCCGGCGCCTGCGGGGGCCTGATTGGATCCAGCCTTTCCGACCGGCGGTGACGCGGGTCTATCCGCTGAGCAGGCCGGCGGCGATATTCACGGTGAAGCCGAGGATCGCCGTGTTGAACAGGAAGCCGATCAGCGAGTGCAGCAGCACCACCCGGCGCATCTGCCGGCCGCCGATGCCCACGTCCGAGGTCTGCACCGCGACGCTGATGGTGAAGGAGAAGTAGTGGAAGTCCCAGAAATCCGGATGCCGCTCGCCATCGGCGAAGCGCAGCAGCGGCTCCTTGCCATCGCAGGTGTAGAACAGGCGGGCGTAATGCAGGCTGAAGATGGTGCCGATCAGCAGCCATGAGCCGGCCACCGTCAGGCCGGTATAGGCGTAGTGCAGGATCAGCGCCTGGCCGTGCAGGTCCTTGCTGCCGGCAAGTTGCAGGGTCACGGCGGCGAGGCTGGCGACGGCGGCGATGCTGACCACGAACAGCACCAGCGCGGCATTTTCGTCCTCCACTTCGGCGGTGTGGCGGACCTTGTCGGCGCCGGCCCTGAGGGTCAGGTGCAGGACCAGGGCGAGGTAGATCCACACCGCGATATTCCAGCCCACCAGCACGTGCTGGACCTTGTCTCCGGCGGGAATGAACAGGCCGCCGAGCGCACCGAGGACGGCGGCGATGGTCAGGCGGGGATGGGTCCGGGCCAGTTTGTGGAATGCCATGGCGCCTCGCGGGGGATGGGGTTCAGGCAACTGTAGACGCCGCGCCACGACAGTGCGTTCCGCCAGGCTGTCAGGGCATGCTTAGCGGATACTCCACCGCCAGCCGCACCTGGTCGGTATCCGTCTCCGCCTGCGCGGTGTTGCCCCGGTGCACGTTGTAGCGCAGCGACAGCGCGAGGTTCTTTGCCGGGCCGTCCTGCACCACATAACGCGCTTCCAGGTCCCGCTCCCAATGCCGGCCGCCCGTGCCATAACCAAGCCAGGCATAGCCGCCCCGCAGATCGACGTGACTGCCGTCGATCCCGCTGCCGCGCACGTACAGCGCGCTCAACACCAGCCCCGGCACGCCATACGCCTGCATTGCCAGGTCATAGCGGGCCTGCCACGAGCGTTCGTTGGGCGCGTTGAAGTCCGACAATTGCACGGCATTGCCGATATAGATCGCGCCCCGGGTGACGTAGTCGAACGGGGTATCGCCGTCCACTTCCTGATAGCCGAGGCTGAAGGTATGGGCGCCCTGGCGCCAGCTCGTCAGCAGGCTCCAGGTCGTATTGTCGATGGCCCCGGACAACGACTGCCCGGTGTCGGTGGTGCGATACAGGTTCAGGTCCATCCCGAGGCTGCGGTCTGCCGCCAGCGCCTTGCGATAGCTGGCGCCGAGGTAATGCTGGCGCCAGCTGTCTTCGTAGCGCGAGGTATAGAGGCTGGCGCTCAACCCCGGAATGCCGTCGTACACCATCCCGGCCAGGTCGAAGCTGTTGCCCTGCTTGCCGTTGGAGTAGTTGACCACGAAGCCCTGGTCATGACTGGAGGCGTTGCGGTCAGCGTTTTCAGTGAAATGCCCGGCCACCAGGCGCAAATGGTCGACTTCCCGGCTGTCGAGGAAGAACCCGGTGGCGGTTTCCGGCAGCAGGCGGCTGTCGGACGAGCTGAATACCGGGGTTTTCACCCGCTGCTCGCCATAGCTGAGCACGCTGGAGGACAGGCGCACCTTGGCCGCCGCGCCACCACGGGACGCATCGCGCT
>DQAA01000227.1 GCA_003523465.1 Pseudomonas sp. | reverse complement strand
CGCAATCGCCTGGGGCCGGTCGACACCTTCCGCCGCTACATTTACCTGCACGGCACGCCGGATACGGAACCCATGGGCGTACCGTTGTCCCATGGCTGCATCCGCCTGCGCAATGCCGACCTGCTGAGCCTGTTCGACCAGGTTCCCGCGCGTTGCCCGGTACGTATCGAAGAAGCCGCCTGCCCGCAATGGGCCAGCGCTCCCGTCAACTGAAGGATCATTTATGAGTACCAGCCTGCAAGGCTCCCTGATGGTGGATATCGCCGGTACCTGGCTGACCGCCGAAGACCGCCATCTCCTGCGCCAGCCCGAAGTGGCCGGCCTGATCATCTTTGCCCGCAACATCGACAGCCCGCGCCAGGTACGCGAGCTGACCGCCTCGATCCGTGCAATCCGTCCCGACCTCATCCTCGCCGTCGACCAGGAAGGCGGTCGCGTCCAGCGTCTGCGCCAGGGTTTCGTGCGCTTGCCGGCAATGCGTGCCATCGCTGACAACGACAACGCCGAGTACCTCGCCGAGCAATGTGGCTGGCTGATGGCGACCGAAGTGCTGGCGGTGGGCCTGGACCTCAGCTTCGCCCCGGTGCTGGATCTCGATCACCAGCGCAGCGCGGTGGTCGGCAGTCGTGCCTTCGAAGGTGATCCGCAGCGTGCCACAGTTCTCGCTGGTGCCTTCATTCGCGGGATGAACGCCGCTGGCATGGCCGCCTGTGGCAAGCACTTCCCAGGTCACGGCTGGGCCGAGGCCGATTCCCACGTCGCCATCCCCACGGACGAACGCAGCCTTGAGCAGATCCGTGCTGCCGACCTGGTGCCGTTCACCCGGCTCAGCGGGCAGATGGCCGCAGTCATGCCGGCCCATGTGATCTATCCACAGGTCGACAACCAGCCCGCCGGCTTCTCGCGCCGCTGGTTGCAGGAAATCCTGCGTGGCGAGCTGGGCTTCGATGGGGTGATCTTCAGCGACGATCTTTCCATGGCTGGCGCCCATGTGGTGGGCGACGCCGCCAGCCGGATCGAGGCCGCGCTGAGTGCTGGTTGCGATATGGGCCTGGTGTGCAACGACCGCGCAGCGGCGGAGCTGGCGCTGAGTGCGGCGCAGCGGATGAAGGTCACGCCGTCGCCGCGGATCGCGCGGATGAGAGGGCAGGGCTTCGCGCGCACCGATTACCGTCAGCAACCACGCTGGCTGGAGGCGCTTGGGGCTTTGAAGCAGGCGCAACTGGTCGATTGACCACGGGGGCAAGGCAAGAACGGGAAGCGNNCACGGTGTTGGGGCGAGTCCCGACGCGTCCAGCACCTGCCAATGGAAGTTCGGGCTGGTGTCTCCGGGCGAACGTATCCTGACGCCGAGCTGGTTGTCGCTGGAGCGATGCAGGTACAGGTCTGCACCGTTTCCCCGGATTTGAAGCCCCTTGCCTTCCTCGGTCCAGCCAATGTACTGGCAACTGTTTTCACTCAGGACCACGGCCCGTGTGTTCTCGCTGATGGCGTCGTCGTCAAGGCATAGTTTGGGGCTGGCAGCGAGCCAGAACTGGATCTTTTCGTTGAAGTACAACTTGTTCCAGCGCTGGTTGGGGTTGTTCTTGTCACACTTCCACAGCCCGACCTTCGCCCCTATCGTCATGTTGCCATCCAGCACGTCCACGCACTCCAAGGGCGCAGCGACGCTGTTCAGCAGCACGGGCCTGGTCATGTCGTTACCCTCGCCACTGCTTTTGCCCGGTGCGTTCTCTCGCCAGACCCGAGCCATATCAGCGGTTTCCGGATCGCCCAGGGGGACACCGTCTGGTGCACGCTTGGCAGGGTTGGAGTACGAAAGGAACCAGCTGCCCTTGCGGCACAGGAGCGAACTGTATTCACCAGTGAAGTACCCGTAGTTATATCCATTTCCCTCCGGGCAATGTGCGCCACCGATGTTGTGTCCGATCTCATGGGCGAAGGTGCTGGTGGTGGCTACATGGGTCATGCTGGTCCGACCGTTTCTGTAGGCCAGTCCGTTGAGGCCATTCCATGTTCCGACGAAGCTGGCAATCAGGTCGGCCTTGGCATGGTTGGGGAAGAGTGTTGGCACAAGGTCCAGGTTGGCTTGATTCATCTCGTAATCAAGGGGGGTTATGGAAACGCCGGACAGGACCAGCCTGATATGGCTCAGGCCGGTGTTTCTCAGAGCCATGTTCAGGGTCTCGATCTGCGCCAGCGCGAAGGCTGCCGGGTCACCGACCCGCTGAGCGGAGGCCTCCGAGAATCCTGTGAGTACCGTCAGGATAACGTTCTGGTTGGTATCCGCGCGGGTGGGTGATCCACCTGCTCGCGCAGCGTTTTCAGCCGGAAATTGTGGCTCGACGAGGTAGTCATCTTCCCTGTCCGGCTTCGCTTCTTCCTGGAATGTCTGCGTCCCATCGGCCTTCCCCACGACCAGGCCACTGCGTGCCGTGGTGTTGACCAGCGCTGTGAAGGCGCCGTCGTCTCGATTGACCACAACGATGAAACCACCGGGCTCGCCCCGGGTGTTGAGCAGCATCGCGCTGTTCACCCGGTAGCCCGCCGAAGAGAGTTGCGTTTCCAGGTGAGGTGCCTGGATATTGGCCAGAAGAGGCGAGCTGCTGGTATCCGCCCGCTTTTCCAGCAGGGCGGGCACATCGAGGAAGTGGCCACTGACCTCCTGGGGCGTTGCAGCGAGTGCTGTGTGCGCCATCGCCATCATCATCATGGCGAACCCGCAGCGGCGCAGGCTTGATATGCCCATGTCGGACTCCTGTTTCGTGAATGGACCATTCATGAGGAATACAGGTAGCCCTACCGCAGCAATAAAGAGCATCTCTCAAGCCTGACTATAGTGTCTGGCTGGAGCCGGAGCCCCAGTCGGATCGAGCTAATGCCTTGGTGGTACGCGGGTTCTCAACGAGTTTTCTGCTGCTCCGGCAATGGCGAGAACAACGCCTCTATATCATCCGCCGCCAGTTTCCATTGACCCGCCTCGTTCCCCTCCAGTAACCCCGCCGCCAGCGCGGCCTTGTCCTTCTGCAGTTGCTGGATCTTCTCTTCCACCGTGCCCCGGGTAATCAGCTTGTAGACGAACACAGGCTTGTCCTGGCCGATGCGATACGCACGGTCGGTGGCCTGGTTTTCCGTGGCCGGGTTCCACCAGGGGTCGTAATGGATGACGGTGTCGGCTGCGGTCAGGTTGAGTCCGGTGCCGCCGGCCTTGAGGCTGATGAGGAACAGCGGTGTGTCGCCATTCTGGAACTCCTGCACCGGCGTGCGGCGATCCTTGGTGTCACCGGTCAGCAGGCTGTAGCGGATCTTGCGTTTCTCCAGCTCTTCCTCGATCAGCGCGAGCATCGAGGTGAACTGGGAGAACAGGAGGATCTTGCGGCCTTCCTTGAGCAGGTCGTCGAGCATGTCCATCAGGCTGCCGAGCTTGCCCTTGTCGGACTGTGATCCTTTCACCGTGGCATTGGCCACCAGGCGCAGGTCGCAGCAGACCTGGCGCAGCTTGAGCAGGGCCTCGAGAATCACGATCTGGCTGCGGGCCGCGCCGTTGCGGGTGATTTCCGCGCGGACCTTGCTGTCCATCGCCACCCGCACGGTTTCGTAGGTATCGCGCTGGGCATCGCTGAGGTCGACCCAGTGGACGATCTCGCTTTTGGCCGGCAGTTCGGTGGCCACTTGTTCCTTGGTCCGACGCAGCAGGAACGGACGAATCCGTGCCGCCAGATGGCTCATGCGCTCGCCGTCGCCGTGTTTTTCGATCGGCGTGCGGTAGTCGCGGCCGAACTTCTTGTTGTCGCCCAGCCAGCCGGGCAGGAGGAAATGGAAGATCGACCAGAGTTCGCCAAGGTTGTTCTCCATCGGCGTGCCGGTCAGGCACAGGCGCTGGTTGGCCTTTAGCTCGCGAGCGGCCTGGGCGGCCTTGCTGGTGGCGTTCTTGATATTCTGCGCTTCGTCGAGGATCAGCAGGTGCCAGTCGACCGGGGTGAAGTGCTCGAGATCCCGGGGCAGCAGGGCGTAGGTGGTGAGGACCAGGTCGTAGTCGCGCAGATCGGCGAAATGCCGGTTGCGACCGGCGCCGTGCAGGGCGATGACCTTGAGCTGCGGAGTGAAGCGGGCAGCTTCGTCCTGCCAGTTCGGGATCAGGCTGGTCGGCATCACTGCCAGCGCCGGGCTTTTCAGGCGGCCGGCATTCTTTTCGGCGAGTACATGGCTGAGGGTCTGCAGGGTCTTGCCCAGGCCCATGTCGTCGCCCAGCAGGCCGCCGACTTCCAGGTCGCGCAGGGTCTGCAGCCAGCTCAGGCCTTCCAGTTGATAAGGGCGCAACGTGGCATTCAGCCCTTGCGGAGCCTGCACTTCGGCGTATTGCGCGCTCTTCAGGCGCGTGGCGAAATCACGCAGGCGTTCGCCGCCCTGCCAGCTCAGGGAAAGATCCGAGAGGTTGCTCAGGCGCGCCGCATCCGGGGCCGACAGGCGCAGGCTTGAGCCGTCGTTTTCCGTGAGGTAGAGCTCGCCGAGGGTCGCCATCAACGACTTGATGCGCCCGTAGGGCAGGGCGACCCGTGCGGCGGTGGCACCGTGGCGATGGCGATTGAGGTCGATCAGCAGGTGTTCGTCGTCGCTGCGCTTGGCCAGTTCACTGGCGCGCAGCAGCTCCGGGTTGCTGCGCAGCAGGTGCAGGAGGATCGGCAGCAGGCTATGGCGCTCGCCATTGACCACGATGCCCAATTCCAGGTCGAACCACTGGTGCCCGCCGCCTTCCTCGATATCGGCGTACCAGTCGTCCACTTCTTCAAGGTTGAAGGCGAAATCCGCGTGGATCTCGATTTCCCAGCCGGCCTCGCGCAGGGCAGGGAGGCCCTTGCGGGCGAAGTCCAGCCATTGCTGGTCGGTGTCGAGCAACAACAGTTCGCCGGCGCTTTCCGGCAGGGCCTTGCTTTGCCGGGTGGCGACCTTGAAGCCCCAGTCCTGCAAGACCTTGCGCAACCCTTGCTCGGCCTTCGGGTCACGCTGGATATGCTGGGTGGCATTGTCGACGAAGCGGGTCAATGGCTTGTTGCTGCTGGTGCGCAGCCCCTCGTAATTGAAGGACAACGCGGCGCGGTGCTGCAGTTGGCGCTGCATGCGCCCGCTCTTCGGGGCGTAGGCGCTGAATTCGTGGCTGCCGAGGATCAGGTGGGCGATGGGCTGGATGCCGTCGATGGTCTCTTCGCGCACCTTGGTGGGTGTCGGCAGCTCCTTGTCCAGGGCGGCGAGACGATGGCTGAGCTGGGCTACCAATGGCTCCGGTACGTCCGGCGCCTGGGTGAGTTGCTGGGCGACGTAGGGATCCAGGTTATGCCGGAGCAGGCCGGCCTGCATGATGGTGATATCGAACCAGTACAGCGGCTGCAGCGGCAGGACCCTGCGCACGGGTTCATCGCCGTGATGCCACATGCCCCAATAGTGGCCGTTCTTCTGGCGTACCCAGCGGAACTCGGCGTCGAGGATCGGGCCTTGGGTCACCGGGCGCATGCCTTCGTCGAACATCAGGCGTCCGGTGGCCAGCGCTTGCTGGAAAGCCTCGCTGTCATGTTTCTCATCCAGGGGGAAGGTCATGCCCCAGAATCGCTGCTTGCGGTTGAGGTGCAGGAGAATCTGCCGGTCTTCCCGGGTGACGTACTTGGGCGGCTGGAACAGCAACTCAGGGATCGATCGCAGGTTGGCGAACTGGATGTGCCCATTGGGCTGCCGCGTGCCTTTCCTGATCTTGAGGCAGAAGACGTCTTCATCGAAATGGATGAAGTAGTAAAGTCCACGGCCCTGGCTGTCTGGCAGTTGCTGCTCGGTGCTGCCCGGCGCGGGCTTTTCCAGCTTGCCCAGCCAGGATTCGAGGTCTGCGGTCAGCCTTTCCCCCGAAGGTTCGAGATGGTCCTGGGCATAGAACAGCACGGCAGCACAGTGCTTGCAGTCATAGGCCACCGGGCAGGTGCACTCGCAATAAAGCCTGTATCCATCGGCGCCAATCGGTTTGATGGCGATCGTCTGCCTGTAGCGGTTATCGCCCGAGCCCTCACAGGTCGCGTGGATCGTGCCGTCCTCGACCTTGACGATGCGCACGCGTTGCTGCCTTGCGTAGTCGAGCCCGCGTTGCAGCATCCTGGGACTGAATTCGTCCTCCCACGTCCTGCTTCCGAGCAGCCGGTCGAGCAGATGGGCCATGCCTTACTGCTCCATCATTTCGGGATCAGGCGGAGGGCTGGCTGGCGCGCCCACCTTGCGGATCTTCACCAGCAATGCCAGGTGCCCGCCATCGAGGAAGGTCAGCTCAGCGCTCTTCACGTTCTTGTTGACCTGCCTGAAGGCCTCGCTCTGGACCACGCCGCCGTTGGCGTCGAACTGGTTGACCCAGAAATTCGCCTCGACATTGATGAAGCGCGCTTCGCTCAGGCTCAGGTTGCCCTCGATGGGGAAATGCCCGAACTGCTCCTGGCCGTCGCTGATGGCGACCTTCGACACGTCGCTGCCGACGCTCTGTTGCCAGGCCTTGTGCGCCAGCACGGTGTACTGGCTGTCGGCGGAAAGCGCCGCCACTTCCTTGTCGAGGATCGGCTGGCGCACGTCGTACTGGACGATGGGCGCGGCGCCGTCGCTCCAGTTTTCCGGGGCGAACGGGCTGGTGATGGCCGGTACGCTGTTCTGCCGGACCAGGATCATTTCCACCAGGTACTGGCTGTCGGCGAAGGCCGCCGGCGCGATCAGCGCCAGCAGCAGGGTGAGGTTGCGAATGGCACGCATGGATCTTCCTTTACGCGGTTTGCGGTGTCAGGCGCTCGAACAGCGCTTCCAGTGTCGAGAATCGTTCATCGGCGCGCTCCATGGGCACCATGAACCTGAATTGAGTAGCGCCTTCGAACTTGTAGCGCTTGGGCTGGCCCTGGATCAGCTTGATCAGCACCAGCGGATCGACTGGCGTCTCGCCTTCGAACTCGATCTTGCCGCCTTGCGGGCCGGCGTCGACCTTCTTGATCCCGAGCTTTTCCGCCTGCAACTTGAGCAGGGTCAGGCGGATCAGGTTCTTGGTCGGCTCGGGGAGCAGGCCGAAGCGGTCGATCATCTCGACCTGCAGGTCGTTGAGGCCGTCCTCGTCCACCGCCGAGGCGATGCGTTTGTAGAGGATCAGGCGGGCATGCACGTCCGGCAGGTAGTCCTCGGGGATCAGCGCCGGCAGGCGCAGGTTGATTTCCGGGCCACCGCCCAGGGGCTGGTCGAGGTTCGGCTGGGTGCCCTTGCGGATGGCCTTGACCGCGCGCTCGAGCATTTCCATGTAGAGGGTGAAGCCCACCGCCTGGATCTGCCCGCTCTGGCCTTCGCCGAGCAGTTCGCCGGCGCCGCGGATCTCCAGGTCGTTGGTGGCGAGGACGAAACCTGCGCCGAGGTCCTGGGTGTTGGCGATGGCTTCCAGGCGCTTTTCCGCGTCGGCGGTGATCTGCTGGCGCGGCGGCGTCAGCAGGTAGGCGTAGGCCTGGTGGTGGCTGCGCCCGACCCGGCCGCGCAACTGGTGCAATTGGGCCAGGCCGAACTTGTCGGCACGC
>DQAA01000228.1:9812-10309 GCA_003523465.1 Pseudomonas sp. | reverse complement strand
TTCGGCCAGCAGGCGATCGGCGCAGAGGAGGCCGTCGGCGGCGGGGTAGTGGGGCTTGCGGCAGGAGCCATGAAGCAGTTGATCCAGCTTCGAACGCACCACCAGGTCGGGGCGGGCCGCGCCGGCATACAGCAGGTGCGGCGCCCAGTCGGCGATGCCCTGGCCCTCCAGCAGCAGGTCGTATTCGATGCGGGTATCGCAGGGCAACGGTGTGTCCAGTTGCATATCGATCAGNNAACCGGAATGATCTGGCAGTGCTGTTCATCCAGCGTCAGGTTCAGGGGTTCGGGCGTGTCGAGGTGCAATCTGGGCGTTAGCGGCCGCGAGGCGACCAGCCAGAACACCACGCGACGGGCTTCCAGGCGGCGCAGCAGCGGCCCGGCGAGCACCAGCGGCAATGAAGGGGAATCGGACATCAGGGCGGGAAATCGTCTGCCAGTAGGTGCGAGGGAGGCGGGACTTTCCCCGCTGTCGCGCCTACTGGCAAATCGATATTT